>NZ_JWAK01000032.1:9218-60751 GCF_001069335.1 Streptococcus sp. 1171_SSPC | reverse complement strand
TCAACCACTGCGTCTTGCTCGATAATCCAAAGACAATTGAGAGGATAGGACTTTTGTCCCAGCCTCTTTTTCGTTTATCCTAAAACCAATTCGTCACTCACCAAGGTTTCACCACTATTCTGATGGAAAAGGCGCATCAAGTCTTCAACCGTCAGGTTCTTCTTTTCTTCCCCTTTAACGTCGACCACAATCTTGCCTTGGTAGAGCATGATCAAACGATTGCCATATGCGATGGCATGATTCATATCATGCGTAATCATCAAGGTTGTCAAATCATGGCTTTCCACGATTTTTTGCGTCAATTCCATGACCATTTCACTGGTTTTGGGATCGAGCGCTGCGGTATGTTCATCCAGTAGCAGGAGTTTGGGTTTGACCAAGGCAGCCATGACCAAGGTCAAAGCTTGCCGTTGTCCCCCTGATAAGTATTGCGTGTCCACTTTGAGGCGATTTTCCAAGCCAATATTGAGTTCCTTCAAGGCCGCTTTAAATTCCTCGCGGTCTTTTTCTTTGACGCCCCAACTGAGTCCCCGTCTTGCTCCTCGTTTTTTAGCAATGGCCATATTCTCTTCAATGGTCAAGCGGGAAGCCGTTCCCATCTTAGGATCCTGGAAAACACGCGCAATATCCTTGGCACGCTTCCGAACACTAGTCTGCTTAATGGATTTTCCTTCTAGAAGGATATCTCCTTGGTCCACTTGCAGGCCACCTGCCAGAATATTCATCAAGGTCGATTTACCGGCTCCATTTCCTCCGATGACAGAAATGAAATCTCCTTCTTCTACTGTCAGATCCAAACCTTTGAGAACATGGTTTTCATTGACCGTACCTGCTTCGAATGTCTTATGGATGTCTTCAATTTTTAACAATGTTGCCATTTATCTTCTCCTTCTAGTTGCTGGTTAATTTTAATCCACGAATCTTGAGACGTTTCTGGGCTTCTGGTGCGAACAAGACCAAGGCCAAGAGAATAGCGTTAAACAAACGGACCAAGTTTTGGTCTAGGTTTGGAATTTCGTAGATATTGAGGATAATGAGGCGGTAGACAATTGCCCCCACTCCAATCGAAAGCAAGCGTCCTCCAATGGTCAAATCATGGATCAAGACTTCTGCTAAAATAACAGCACTGAGACCTACGACGATGGTCCCTGTACCAGAAGTCACGTCTGAAAAGCCATCTGTCTGAGCGAAGAGAGCCCCACACAATGCCACCAAGCCATTGGAAATCATGTAACCGAAAATCTTCATGGTGTCCACATTCACCCCATTGGCCTCACTCAT
Source organism: Streptococcus sp. 1171_SSPC (assembly GCF_001069335.1). NCBI lineage: Bacteria > Bacillati > Bacillota > Bacilli > Lactobacillales > Streptococcaceae > Streptococcus > Streptococcus sp. 1171_SSPC. The sequence goes on along the minus strand of NZ_JWAK01000032.1, from coordinate 59,470 downwards.
CGGGATATTGTCACCAGTCGAACGAAGAACCAAACCAATCTGGGTTTTCATCAAGAGGGTCAAAATCAGACAGACCAATAACAAACAAGCAATACTAACAGCAAAGACTGCCTCCTCATTGGACAAACCCAAGCCCATCACCGACTTGAAAATGGTACTAGAATCTCCAATGGATAAATTAGGGACGCCCCCCATAATCTTAATATTGATTGAATAGAGTCCCGTCAGAGTCACAATCCCTGTTAAGAGCGCTGGGATCTTCATCTTGGTATGAAGAAGACCAGAGACCAAACCTGCTAGCATCCCTGCTAAAATCGAGAAGAGGGTCGCTAGCCAAGGGTTTTGCCCTGCTTGGATTTGGGACGCAACGACTGCAGCACCAAGTGGGAAAGCCCCTTCTGCTGTCATATCCGCTATATCTAAAATGCGGAATGTTAAGAAAATACCAATGGCCATAATCGACCACAATAAACCTTCAGATAAACTTGATAATACTAAATCCATCATCCATCTCCTATTTCTTTTCGTTTATACCAGAGAGATCAATTCCTAATTTCTTAGCCATCTCTTTGTTAACATACAATTCTAGATTTTTAGGGGCCTCCACTGCCAGTTCGCCTGCCTTTTCCCCTTTCAGGATACGAATCGCCATCCGAGCAGATTGACGCCCTAACTCGGTGTAGTCTGTCCCATAGGTATAGAGTCCTCCTACTTGGGCCATTTCAATCGAACCTCCAATAACTGGAACCTGATGTTTCAAAGACACTTGTTTGATGGTTTCCATTGTGGAAGAAATGATGTTGTCTGTAGGGACAAAGACCATATCGACTTCTGACATCAAACTGTCAGTCGCTGCCTTTACATTATTACTGTCTAAAATGGTCTTCTCTACGACACGGTAGCCTTTAGCCTCAAGGACCTTCTTGGCTTCCTCTTTTTGAACGACTGAGTTGGGCTCACTTTGCGTATAGAGGATCCCGATTGTCTTAGCTCTTGGCAAAACCTTTTGAATCAGATCGACTTGCGTAGCAATGGCATCTGAAGATTGGTCACTCGTTCCTGTCACATTGCCACCAGGTTGATCCAAGTTCTTGACCAGCTTGGCAGCCAGAGGATCCGTCACTGCAGAAAATACTACAGGAGTCGTTTTGCTTGTATTGGCGATACTTTGTGCTGACGGAGTCGCAATGGCAAATACAAGATCACTTTCCTGTGACAATTGATTTGAAATATTTTTCAAATTTCGCTGCTCCCCTTGGGCATTTTGATAATCAATTTCAATCTCTTCTCCATCCACATAACCTTGTTTGGCTAACTCTTCGACAAAGCCTTTTCGAGTCGCATCTAGAGACTTATGGGTAATATACTGAGAAATCCCAATCTTGATCTTTTGATGCTTAGAGGTCTTCAAGTGGTGGAGGGTCAAGAGGGAGGTCATTAGTAGACTAACTACCAGGACCGGGGCAATTAACTTCTTTACAATTTTCATGAAACATGTCTCCTTCTCTAAAACATTCAAACAGAATACAAAAAACCGTTTAGATGATTCTAAACGGTTGGTATCATTCCTCACAAACTTAAAAGTATGCCAGCATTGCCGTCCATTTAGATATCATCTATATGGACCACAATCAAAAATCTTAGCCACATAGATACAAACAAATTGCTCGTTTCGTTTGCATCCATGAGTTCATGTCTACAAACATTATCTAAAGTAGCTAAAGTAAAAGTTTTGATTCAACAATGTGGAGTTCGTGTTTTTCATAAGATTCTGCTTTCGTTTTTTTATGTTGACTATCTTACCGAAAATTTTTCAAGCTGTCAACCCTAAATTCAGAATTTTTTTAATTATCTTATTTTTTCTACGTATATCAACAAAAAAAGTGCCCGATTAGGGCACTAAATAAGCGAATATCTTATTTTTTAAAGGAGTATTCAATTCCATAATCATTTCCATCCACGGAAACTTTCAGCGTTCCATTTTCAATTTTATACTTGAGGTCGTATTGAAGGATATGATTCGAATCTTCATCCTGAATGAATCGGTGATCTTTTTCATCTACCTCACCTTCAAAGGCTACCATTTTAAGAGTGCCTTTTTTCACATCGATTTCAAGTCCCATATCCTCTAAATAGGAATTCTCACTGTTTTCTTGGATATAGTCTAAGGCATCCTCAACAGAGTAAAAATCATTGTCCCCATCATCATAGAGTTCCTTTGCAGCTCCCTTGAAATCAATCTTACTAACCACACTGATGGTCACTTTTTTCCCCTTTACCTCTACGATCATATCAATGTCTTTTATAAATTCACTCGAAATATCTGATGTAGCAGAGAAGGTGCCTGAAAAAGCAGACTTCATTGTCTTTTTCATTTCAGGAGTAGCTGACCATTTTCCTTGAATACTATTTGGATTTTTAGCAAATAAGAAAAATGCAAGTACAGATAAAACTGCAACAGCAACAAGACTACATAAACCAATAATCAGCCCTTTTTTAGACTTCTTACCTGGCATTGGAGCTTGTCCCATATATGGGGAATTAGCCTGGTAATTCAGCTGCCCATTGTTTGGATAGCCTCCCTGCATCTGAGCGTTGTTATAAGATGCGAAGGGCGCTCCTGCTTGAGCCGCCTCCTGAACAGGAGCTTGTGGCTGAGTTCCACCTTGTCCAAAAGCCTGTCCTTGATGCTGATAAGGACTTGTTCCACCTTGGAATTGATTTGGAGTTGGACTTGCACCTCCAAATGGGGCTTGGCCTGTACCTCCAAACTGTGTTTGTTCTGGGGCTGGTGTTGCACCTCCAAATGGCGTTTGCTCTGGAGTTGGCGCTACTCCTCCAAACTGTGTTTGCTCTGATGCTGGTATCGAATCTCCAAATGGTGTTTGTTCTGGCGCTAGCGTTGCTCCTCCAAATGGCGTTTGCTCTGGGGCTGGCGCTGCTCCTCCAAATTTGGCTTGTTCTGGAAACGGTAAGGGACCTCCAAATTGTCCTTGATTGGAAACAGGAGCTGTTCCCTCAAATGGAGATTGAATTGGGTTTACGGGCGTATTCGGTGTCGCTTGTGTTTCAGGACTTCCAAACGCACCAAAAACCTGTTGGATCTCCTCTTGATTGGCTGGTCGACCATGGGCTCTCTCAAACTCTGCTAACCATTCTTCTTGTTTCATTGCTATCTCCTTATAACCACTAATTATTTTATTATAAATTAATTTGGTTAGAGATGCAAACTCAACTAAAATGAGCATAAAAAAATCAGGGAAACTCCCTGATTTGATGTTCTTATTCTTGACCTTTTGTCGCTTGCTCATCTTCATCGACTAGGTCACTGACCTCAACCTTCACCTTGGTGACACGACCATTTTTTACCTTATCGTTTGTAAGGATCAGATGCTTCTTCATACTGTCTACTTCAAAACTCAAGCGTTCCTTGTGACCTGGAATCCGTCCGACACCAGTCAGGTAGTAGCCTGCAATGGTATCCACATCATCACTTTCCAACTTCACATCAAAATACTCATTGAAGTCATTTAGGGTCACAATCCCCTGCACAATATAGAGGTTGGGTTCAATTTCAAATACGTCATTTTCAGCCTTATCGGTCTCATCATCAATTTCACCGACGATTTCCTCCAGAAGGTCCTCCAAGGTTACCAGACCAGCCATTCCTCCATACTCATCAAGCAAAATGGCCATCTGATTTTGTGTATTCCGGAGCTCCTTCAAAAGATCATCCACAAAGATCGTTTCCGGTACAAATAGTGGTTCCTGAAGAATCTTGCGAAGAGCGATGTTATCAAATCCATTCACAAAACCTTCATTAAGCAAACGTTTGGTATGGATCAGACCAATGACATTGTCCTTGTCATCATCATAGACAGGAATACGAGAAAAATTCTGCTTTAAGATACTTTCGATGATTTCTCTGGTATCATCTTGGATATCCACCATAAAGGCATCCGTACGAGGAACCATTAGCTCACGCGCCATCAGCTCATCTAGTGAAAAGACTCCTTGCAACATTTCAATCTCGTCAGCATCCAGACTTGTTTCACTCTTAGCTAGCATATAGGCAATCTCATCCCGTGACATCTCTTCGTCTGCATCATCGAATTGCATAGGGGTCAGACGACTGACCAGATTGGTTGATGCCGATAAGAGCCAGACAAAGGGGCTAACGATTTTTCCTAGTAAAATCACAATTGGAGCCGTTCGAATAGCCAAACTATCTTTCAGATTCATGGCAATACGCTTCGGATATAACTCACCAAATACAATTGAAATATAGGTCAGAAAAGCCAGTGAGAGGAAGCTAGCTATCGCACGTGCTGTCTCCGTATTTCCCATCCAAGAAGCGATTACTTTCCCAAGATCATCAGCTAGGCTTGCCCCAGATAAGATAGTAATCAAGGTGATACCAACCTGAATCGTAGATAAAAAGTGGTTGGGATTTTCCAATACCTTTAAGAGACGAATATATTTCTTATCACCTTCCTCAGCCTTTTGCTCTACGCGAGAACGGTTCAGCGATACCATTGACATCTCCGTTGCAGAGAAAAATGCATTTAATAAGGTCAATACAAATAGTAAAACAAATTGCAGTATTAAATCCTGACTGCCAGGGTCTTCCATGGATATTCTCCTCAATGTATAGTAATAATGCCCATTATATCATATTTTTTAAAATGATGCATAGTCGCAAAAATTTCCCTCCTAAAAGAGGAGGGAAGGCCAGTTATACTCCATAACGTGTAAAATCATAAAAGAGTACATTCAGTTTTTCTACAAGTTCCAAAAGGGTCAAACTACTTGTACAAATAAATTTTTTCCCTTTGATATTCGGAATCATAAAGTTGGCAACAATGACATCATATTCGGTATGCTCTAGTTCATGAAGATTAAAGTCATGCTTTATGACCTGTGAAAACTCAAAGTTATCCGTACAATAGAATTTTAAGAAATCAATCATGGACTTAGCATGATGGTCATCGTATCGGCTAATGATTAAGACTTTGACAGCTGTCCGTCTCCTTAATAGTTGAGGCAATAGATTTTCCCAATGTGAAAATACGGTATAAATCTGATGCTTGAGGTTTTCAGGATTTTCATGAAAGCCCATCTCTTTGAGATAGTGATACAAACCAGTTTCAACATCCTGATAAAATTTAGGGAAGAGGGTTCGATAATCCTCATTGGTATAACTCTTGGTATCATAGAGAAGAAATTCACCAAAGATTTCACGCCGCTCCAAATAGGCAGTGTTGTGAATATGCATGATCATCTCTTCATAATTCTCAAGTTCTAACCCATAAGATTCACTCAGGTGATCAAGAAATTGAGAGGCTAAAATATAGGATTTTTTTGTAACAGCATCTTCCTCAGTAGCGTCGATTAAATCCTGTGGGGTAAAATAGAAGCGTTTCTGTAGGAAGATAATAAAGAGCTGTTCAATGGTTTCTTCATTAAATTCTACACCCAGCTGCAAACCAAAATAACGAAGCATCTCATTGATTTTTGGGAGCTCTTGATAGAGATAGGCGTATTGTTCAAAATTATTGGCCCCTTCAATTCGATAACCTTGCTTAATCCGGTATAGGTAGACCGTCAGCATAATTTTATAGGAATGGAAGATCGAATAAGTCAGTGGGATTTCTGTCAATTTATAGAAGAAGGTGATGAAATCAATAATGACTTGCTCTCTGATATCTGGAAATGGCCACTCTAAATAATAATACCGCTCTGCAAAATACTGGGAATAGAAAAATCGAATATCGACCTCGTCCCCCACAACATTTAGAGGATTCAAGGTGATTCGAATATTGTACTTTTCCTGAATAATTTGGTTGATATTTCGAATCAAGCGATAAAATGATTGCTGGCTGAGATCATACCGTCTACAAATTAAGTCACTGGAAACATCCTTATGGAAGAACAAGTATTCCAAGAGGGAGAAAGCTGTAGATTCTTTAAAGAAGTGATGATAGACCACCTCAATCCCAATCGAATCGTCATAGCTAATCTTAATACCATTTGTCGAAGATTCAATCAAAAATTCATTAAAGACCGTCCGTAAATTTGAAAGATCCTCCTTTAATGACCGCTCTGTACAATCTAACATTTCAGCGAGTTCCTTCAAATGAAACCAGCGCTTTTCACGAATTAATGTTTCTAGCAAACGCATTTGGCGTCGCTGCTTTTTGGCAAGCAATTCTATCATCTTATAGAAACTCCTTGATTTTGTATCATTACTAATTCATTATAACATATTTTCTTAAAGGAAAGCTAAAACTTTAAGATTCAAGTACTCAGCCTATCCTTTCTAGGTCCATACTCAAAAAGGAATGGTCACCCATTCCCTTCTTGTTTATTCTGTTAGGATTTATTAATGATTCCAAACTCTTCTTGCTTGCGCTGTTCCTTTGTCTTTTTATGGTTTTCATACAAGGCCACGAGGAATTTCACGATCTCTTTACCGATCGAATAAACCGGAATCGCCACAACCATCCCAATCACACCATAGATGTTACTGGATAAGAGCAAGAGGACCATGATGGTAATAGGATGCACCTTCATCACTCCTCCCACAATCCGAGGATAGAGGATATTTCCGTCAATCTGTTGGACGATGAGCATAAAGATGACCGCTTTGATCATCATATTGAAATCCGTGAAGGCATAGGTAACCACCATAGGAATCAAGCCAATCGTCGGTCCAATATAGGGAATGAGGTTGGCCAAGGCTGAGAAAATGGCAAAGACCAAGGCATACTTCAAACCGATAAAACTGTAGCCAATAAAGGCTAAAGTCCCGATGATTAAAGCATCGATAGAAATCCCACTAATATAGCGAGAAACTGTTTGGTTGAGACTCACTAAGAGAGAGGTAATATTCCGCCGGTCATTTTTTAGGATAGTCCGCTCTAACATCGGTAGCAGTTTTTTCCCATCAATCAAGAAGTATACCAAGAATATCGGTGTCATCACCAAAATGAAGAGTGTATTGACAATCGTTGACACCACACTACCTAAACTATTGGTCACACTGTTTAAGATATTTTGTAGAATATCCACATAAGACAGGTTTAACTGCTGAATGGTTGATTGAATATTGATACTCTGAAAGGCCGGATTTTTCGATAACTTCGTCACAAAACTTTGCACTTCCCAATACAAACCTTGGGTTGAATTAATCAAGCTTGTCAACTGGTTGATCAAAATAGGCAGGATATAAACAATCCCATAAATAATCAATCCAAAAAGGGTTACCAAGGTTAATAGAATGCCCAAAATTCGATTCAGATGAAATTTCTTTTCCAAAAATTCTACGATTGGATTGGTGATATAGTACAAGAAACCAGCAATCAAAAATGGAAGAATAATGGTATTCAGAACGGATACAAAGGGAGAGATCAGGCTTCCCATACTTCCCCAAATATAGAATATAATCGTTAATAATAGGACTTCACAGGTCCAGAAAAATAATTTACTTTTATGAAACATCCCTTTCCTCCTATCTGCTATTTTATCATATTTATGGTAAAATAGAGAATATTTTTATGAAGGTTAAAAAGATGAAAGAAAGCTTAATTGAACTGAAAGACGTCACTCTCAGAAAAGAAGGAAAAAATCTCCTTTCCCGTTTGAATTGGACCGTCAATAAGGGGGAAACCTGGGCCATCCTTGGACTGAATGGTGCTGGCAAATCGACCCTACTCCGTCTCTTAATGGCGGAATATTGGAAAACGGAAGGGGAAGTTTCTGTCCTTGGAACACAATTTGGCCAAGGAGGGATTCCTGAACTCCGCAAGCGAATCGGAGTGGTCAGCTCCTTTATTTCTGAGCGCATCCCTGAATCTCTATCCCCAGAAGAAATCGTCCTCACTGGAAAATACAAGAGTAGCATTCTTTATACAGCTTATGGAGAAAAAGAACTCGAGGAAGCACGATCCATGTTGCGTCGCATCGGTGCTGCTTCTTTGATTGGGCGAAAATACCGGACTCTCTCTCAAGGGGAAAAACAGACGATTCTAATCGCCCGTAGTCTCATGGAAGAGCCCGATCTTCTCATCTTTGACGAAGCCTCCAGTGGGCTTGACTTATTTGCTCGGGAAGCGATCTTTCAGCTGATCCAACAGATCAAGCAGATGGAAAAGGCGCCGACCATTCTCTTTGTCACCCACCATGCAGAGGAAATCACCAAGTCCTTTAGCCATGTCCTTCTCCTCAAGGAGGGACAAAGTTTTGCCCAAGGGCCTAAGGAGGAAATTCTCACTCAAGAAACGCTATCAGCTTTCTATGGAGGAAAGGTCCAGCTGATTCCAATCGGGGAAGAACGCTATTATATCCAGCCAGAGCATTAAAAAGAACCTACTAAGATACAAAACAAAGAGATTGGGACAAGCGTCGCCAATCTCTTTTCTTTTATTAAGGCGGAAACTCACTTTTACCGATTCCGAGCATAATTGATCATGTCATAAGGAAGAGTATTGGCACTTTCTCTTAAGGAATAGTTTTCCAATTCGTTGACATTTTGGCGCATGCGACGCGCATACTTGGCCGAAATCAAGTGCTGCTCCTCATATTCGAAAATCAATTTTCTTTCTAAGTAATAGCCTCTTAGCATCTCGTCAATATTATTAGGCTTGATGCGATTGATAACCCGCTCTACAAAAGCACCACTGGTAATCAACGATGTTTCTCGCAGACGAGATTCTTGAAGGAAGGAAATCAAGGTACTCCGATAAATCCCTTTTAGGTTTTCCAAACTCTCGATAATGATTTCCGTATTGGCCAGATACAAGGCAGCAATCTGGTCATAGTCGATGGCTTCAAGCTTGTAATTCTCTCCGTTTTTCCATGCCCGAATACCGGAACCAAAGGTCACAAGCTCGTGCAACAGCAGGCGGAGCAGGCGGAAGAGCACCAAGAAATAATAGGTCAGGCGCGATGATAGATTGCGGTTGACCTTCTGCTCCATGGCCCGAAGATAACGTTGATAGACATGGTAACTTCTATCTCGAATCTTTCCTTCTTCATAAGCCTGTTCCAAACCATCATTCTCAATACTGAGTATAAGGAGTTTTAGTTGTTCCCAGTCTCTTTGGGTCGCTTTATCCTCCTGACTGAGAATCATATTTTCTATCCGCCCATGATAATTATCAATCGCAGCATAGAGAGGTCCCTTCTGCTTGGTCACCGTCAAGTCTTTCTCCAATAGCATGACGACATCATTCAAGATAGCAATATGCATCAAATGATCATTGGATTCCTCTTTGTCCTCGGATAGTTTTGGGAGGACGAGAAGCCCGATTAAGAAACTACACAAGGTGACTCCTGCTACTAAAAACAAGAGAACTGGATATTCTGCTTCTAGATGCGTCGGTATCAAGAGAATGGTCGCGATAGACACTGTTCCTTTGACCCCTGAAAAGGTCAACAAGAGGGCATCTTTCAAATACTTGTCAATGGATTTTTTCAATCGGAAACCCCGATACCAGTAAAATCCATACACCATCAAAAAGCGAATCAGGAACAAGAGCCCCGTCAATAAGAGAACAGTCACAATCAAGAGCAGATTGTTGTAAAAGGGAGTCCTCAAAATTGGCTCAGAAATCATCTCCAGCTCCATCCCCAAGAGGACAAAGACAGACCCATTGAGGACAAAATTGACTGTATTCCATACCGTATGCGTGACCGTATCCACCTTGGCTTCTAGTAGGGTAATTTTCTTAAACCGACTAGCCTTTAGGATCCCAGCCACGACAACCGCAATAATCCCTGATACATGGATCTCTTCTGCGATAAAGAAGGTCAGTAAGGGAAGACTCAATTCTAAAATGAGTTCACTGGCAATATCCGTTGCCCGAACACTGAGCAGTAATTTTTGAAGCCCACGGTTGACAGCAGCTGTCACAATCCCGACCGCAAACCCTCCTAAAATAGAGATGACCAAGTCCCAACTAGCTTGGCCCAAGGAAAAGACTCCTGTGGTCCATGCAGCTAGAGCCACACGAAAGGCAACCAAACCTGAAGCATCGTTGAGCAAGCCCTCTCCTTTTAGAATGTTGGAGATTCGTTTTGGAAAGGTAAAGCGTTCCGAAAGGGAGGCAAAAGCCACCAAATCAGTCGGCCCGAGCGCTGCCCCTACTGCCATACAGGCCGCTAGTGGAATTCCTAGCCACAAGAGATGGGCCAACCACCCCAAGCTAAGGGTCGAAATAAAAATAACTGGGAAGATTAAAAAGGCGATAATGCGCCAGTGCTTCAGAATCGAGGTAATGTCTGCTTCTTCTGCCTCTCGAAAAAGGAGCGGTCCAATAACCAAGGCCAAAAAGAGCTCGGTATCTAAGTGGTACTCCGAATTGGGTAAGAGAAAGCCAATCCCAATCCCCAATAATATCTGGATCAAAGGGAGGGGTAAGGTAGGAATCAACTTATTGGTCGCATTGGAGACAATCAGGATCAAGGAAAAGACAATGGCGTATACAAGAATCTCCATCCCTTATCCTCCTGATCGTTGGTTACAACAGTCCTCAAAAAGTTGCTTTTGTTCTTGGATCTTTTGATCAATCTTTGTCAGATCCTTGTGCTCAATTTTCTTCTGGCAACGTTCCATTTCAAGAGAGACCAGCTTCTTCTTGATTTTGATCATCTTTTTGCTCATCCGTGCTTCATCTAAAAAACCAACGGCACGTTCATGAGAGGTGGACTCCACAAAATCGTGGCGAAGAGCATCAATTTTATTTTTTAAAAATTCTTTATCCATGGCGATAACTTTCTAATTTTTCGATCATGACCAAAAATGGAGGATGATTGATCTGGTTCAGGGTCCGGTAACTAGTGACCGTAAATTCTTGTTGAGGAAGTTGGGAGACAAACTCCAAGACAGCATCTTTTTCTAGGTCCCCACCCTCATGACCATAATAGATCATAATGGCAATCCGCCCACCCTTGATCAAGCAGTGACAAAGTTTATCGATGGCTTGGATCGTTGTTTTAGGCTGGGTAATGATGGACTTGTCTGCTGAAGGAAGATAGCCTAAGTTGAAGATAGCCGCCTTGACCTGGTCCACATAGCGATCTACTTCTTCATGCCCCTTTAAAAGAAGATGGGCATTGGAAAGTCCTGCTTCTTCCAAGCGCTTTTGCGTATGGACCAAGGCCTGTTCTTGAATATCAAATGCATAGACTTCTTTGGCTAATTTCGCCAAGAAAAGGGTATCATGCCCATTTCCCATGGTCGCATCAACCACAGTATCTTGATCTGTAATGATCTCCCTAAGAAAATCATGGACCATCTCTAATGGTCGCAACATGCTACTCCTCCTATTTTCCTACTTTACAGCCTTGAACACTTCCACGACGACGCATCTCAGCTTCAATGGCATTCAGTACTTCCCACTTATTGAGACTCCACATTGGTCCTATCAACATTTCGCGTGGAGCATCTCCTGTAATCCGGTGGATGACGATCTCCTTGGGAATGATCTCTAGTTGGTCACAGATGACCGACACGTATTCCTCCTGACTCATCAATTGCAATCGCCCTTCATGGTAGTCTCGTTGCATCCGGGTATTGGTCATCAGATGGAGAAGGTGCAATTTAATGCCCTGGATATCGTTGTCTGTTACACAACGGCGGACATTCTCCACCATCATCTCATGCGTCTCCCCAGGAAGACCGTTGATTAAGTGTGAAACAATCTCTGCCTTAGGGACCTGTTGGCGAATCCGCTTCACCGTTTCCACATAGAGTTCATAGCTATGGGCTCGGTTGATCAATTCAGATGTCGTTTCATAGGTCGTCTGCAAACCCAGCTCAATAGTCACATGCATGCGCTCTGTCAATTCTGCTAGATAGGCCAACGTTTCATCCGGCAAGCAGTCTGGTCGTGTCCCGATGTTAATCCCTACGACACCTGGTTCATTGATGGCTTGCTCATAGCGCTCCCGAATGACATCGACGGATTCATGCGTATTAGTGAAATTTTGAAAATAGACCAAATACTTTTTGACATCGGGCCATTTGCGGTGCATAAAATCAATTTCTTTGTAAAACTGATCCCGAATAGGGGCATCTGGAGCTACGATGGCGTCCCCAGAGCCAGAAACTGTACAAAAAGTACAGCCCCCACGAGCAACAGTTCCATCACGATTGGGACAGTCAAAGCCCGCATCGATTGGGACTTTGAAGGTCTTTTCTCCAAATAAGGTTCGGTAATAATCATTTAAGGTCGTATAGGATTTCATACCCCTCATTATAGCAAAAAAGCAGAGTGAACTCAAAGTTGAGTCTCCTCTGCTTTCCATTTGTATTTCTTAAGATCCACACAACCGTTGGATTTGCATTCCACCCCTTCTGCCCAGAGAAGCGTGCCTTGCTCTTCCCAATCAGGAGCCAGGCGACCAGTAGAGGTCACGACCCGATGACAGGGATAGGTCACAGCTTTAGTAGAAGTCGCCAAGACCTTGCCGACCTGGCGAGCATGGCGAGGATAGCCAATGAGTTGGGCAATTTGACCATAGGTGGCCACACATCCCAGGGGAATCTGAGCAACGACTTTTAGGACCTTTTCTTCAAATAAATCGTTCATGCTTTACTTCTGCTTACTCTTAAAGCGCCATTCAAAACGCAAACGGTCGTAATAAGGAAAGACCATTTGCAACAGACCAAATCCCAAAAGCATACTTCCTGTGACGTCTGTCGGGTAATGAACCCCAACATAGACACGTGATACAACGATGGTCACCATACAAAGAAAGAGGGCAAGCTGAGCCAGGACTTTCCCGACTTGAGAGGTCATCCGTTGCCCTACCACAATGATCAAACTACCGAAGACCAGGGTGGCTGCCAAGGAGTGGCCACTTGGGAAAGAATAGCCCCCTTCTTGAACCAAATGTTGAAGTGCTGGTCGTGGGCGTAAATAGATGTGTTTCAGGATCACCACGAGTAATCCAGTTGTAACCAAACTCCCGGTGAGGAGGATGGCCTCCGTATACCATTTCTTCCAGACAAAGAAGAGGACAATGACGCCAACCCAGGATGCAACAACGGGTGTGTTCATCAGCACTGTTACACGGGTAAAGAAGGCTGTCAAATAGGCTGGTAAATCCCCGCGAATAGCCGATTGAATCGGTTGATCGATTCCGACTAAATTTTCAGGATAAAATTTGACTACATAGCCCAGAATCATAAATAACAAAAGGGCAAAAGAGCCCTTTAAAAAATGAGATTGTTTATTTTTCATAGATTTTAAGTAGGGGCTGTACGACGGTGTATACCATCCAGAAGGTCACAGCCCAAATCAGTCCTTCTATTAGATTAAAGGGAACAACCATACTGAGAAGATACTTTTCAACTCCGACCATCTTTGCGATGTCAAAACCAACAAATTTAGCATAGAGAGGGATGGCATAATAGTAATTGACTAGGAGCATGGAAATGGTTAGACCAATGGTCCCAACTAGACTAGCAATTACAAACCGAACCAGGTTTTTCTTCTTATTCCAAATGACTGCAAATGCTAAGACAAAGACTAAGACAGCAATTATGTTAACTGGTAAGCCAACCAAGGTCTCAGCTCCTCGACCATTCAAAACCAACTTGAGAAGCGATCGAATCAAAACCACCACAACTGAGCTCTTTAGATCTAATAGAACTAAGGCGAGTAAGATTGGAATCGTACTAAAGTCAACCTTTAAAAAATCAATCCCTATGGATAGTTGATAAAACATCAATAGAAAAGAAAGTGCAGATAAAACAGCCACTAGGGTCAGTTTACGAGTATTTGTCATCACAGGTTCCTCCAATTTTTACTAAAATTAGAAGAAGTTGGAAAGATTCCCTTAACCTTATTCTATTTCAATCGTTTTAAAGAAAACTTAAACAGTTCCTTAATACTTGACGAAAACAGCCCTGATGCTACAAGAAAAAGCGCAAAGACTAATTTCTTATAAAATCAACAAAATTTCCATCAAGTCCATCATCAATAAGAACAGGTTTGTTCCTCTCTCGTCTTCTCCCATCCAGACTATACTGTCGGTTGTGGAATCACACCACATCAGCTTGCGCTCGCGGACTTCTTTTAGAGTATGGAAATGGAGATTTTTCTTTTAGACGAGGCGACAAGCTCTAGGCATAACTTCTAGTTAGGCAAAGCTTGGCAACAAAGTAGAAAAGGAAAAGAGCATTTCCTAGTAAAAGTCACCGCCGGTCGGGAATTACACCCTGCCCTGAAGACTCCTTAATCATAACAAAAAACACCTGCTATTGCAAGTGTTTTGTAATATCAAAAGTTACAACGAAACCCCTTTTGCAAAGAGCCTCTTCCTACTTCAACTTATCTCCCTCATACTGATGGACCAACTCTAAGCCTGCAAACTCCTGTTGTCTGAGGGCTTCGTATACAATCATACAAACGGTATTGGAGACATTCAAGCTTCGAACATGCTCATCATTCATCGGAATCCGAATCGCCTTTTCAGCATGAAGCCGCATAAAATCCTCTGGTAAGCCTTTGTCCTCACGACCAAAAATGAAATAATGTTCTGCATCATCATTATAATCCACATCCGAATAGGTCTGGTCAGCAAATTTTGAAACCAGGTGGACCTTTCCTCCAGCTGCAGCATCCATAAATTCATCCAAGCTATCGTAAAAGCGAACATCCAACTTATCCCAATAATCCAGTCCCGCACGTTTCATCTTCCGATCATCAATAGGAAAAGCCATGGGCCGTATGATGTGAAGGGGGGCATTGGTAGCTGCACAAGTACGAGCGATGTTCCCTGTGTTTTGGGGAATTTGAGGTTGATAGAGAACTACATGGTTTTTTGATTTGGTTTCTGTATAAGCTAATTCTTCAATATTCATCACGATCTCATTTCTGGCAAAAAAATAGCCACACTGCCCGGAGTCAAGCTCAGCAAACAGCGTGGTTACGACTTCATTAACTTAACTCACAACAGGTTTGAGGTAAATCAATGAGGTTACTGTATCAGTATACCACTTTCATGCCTCCTGTCAACTATTTCGACAAAAAAATTTCACTTTTTTACATTCTCTTTCATGTAGTTTAGAGAATCTGGTTCTTTATGCCTTATTTCCACCATTAAGAGGTGATTTTTTTTTGAAAATAGAGTAAGATAGAATCATACTTTGGAGGAAATATTCATGAAAATTATTGTAGTTGGAGGCGGTAAAGTCGGAACAGCACTCTGTCGTTCCCTCGTCGCGGAAAATCACGATGTCATCTTGATTGAACAAGATGAAGCCGTTGTTAATCATATTACCAAACGCTACGATATCATTGGTATTGTTGGAAATGGTGCCAACTTTAAGATTCTCGAACAAGCAGATGTAGCCGACTGTGACATCTTTGTCGCCCTAACAGAGCAAGACGAAGTCAATATGGTATCTGCCGTCTTAGCCAAAAAAATGGGAGCCAAAGAAACCATTGTCCGGGTCCGCAATCCGGAATACTCAAATTCCTATTTTAAAGAGAAAAATATTCTCGGCTTCTCTCTAGTTGTCAATCCTGAGCTTCTTGCCGCCCGCTACATTGCTAATAGCATTGACTTCCCAAATGCCTTATCTGTTGAGCACTTCGCTGGTGGGCGAGTGGCCTTCATGGAGTTCAAAATCAAGGAGGAAAGCCCGCTCTGCCAGATGACCCTTTCTCAATTCAGAAAGAAATACGGAAACATCATTATCTGTGCTATCGAACGACAAGGTCAGTTAACGATTCCAGATGGCGACTTCACTTTACAAGCCTTTGATAAGATTTTTATGACTGGAAATCGAGTGGAAATCGTAGACTTCCACAATAGCATTCGACCGCAAGTCGTTAAAAGCCTGCTTCTGATCGGAGCTGGCAAGATTTCCTACTATCTCCTAAATATTTTGGAAAATAGTAAACGGAAGATCGACTTAAAAGTCATTGAAATCGATCAAAAACGGGCAGAATGGTTTAGTCAAGAATTCCCTGATCTCTATGTTATCCAGGGAGATGGAACATCAAAAGATATTCTAATGGAAGAGCGCGCAGGTAACTTCGATGCCGTGGCGACTCTAACAGGGGTCGATGAAGAAAATATTATCGCTTCTATGTTCCTAAATAGCGTAGGGGTTCAAAAGAATATTACCAAGGTCAACCGGACTAGCCTGCTGGAAATTATTGATCGGCAAGATTTTTCAAGTATTGTGACACCGAAGGGCATTGCGGTGGACACCATCATGCATTTCATCCGTGGACGCTACAATGCCCGCTATTCAAATCTTGAAGCCTTGCACCACGTTGCCAACGGTCAAATCGAGACCCTTCAATTCCAGATTCGCGAAGAAAACAAAATGACGGGCAAACCTTTGGCACAACTGAAATTGAAAAAAGGTGTTCTCATCGCAGCCATTATTCGAAACGGGAAAGCTATTTTCCCAACTGGGGATGACCATCTTTTGATAGGGGATCGCATTATCGTTACTACCCTAATCAGCAACATCACTAAAATCTATGATTTGTTAGAGGGGTAAGCCATGAACAAAAGTATGATTCGCTACCTTTTAGCAAAACTCCTTCTGATTGAAGCCATGTTACTCTGTGTGCCGATTGTGGTTGCACTTCTCAATCTAAAGAACGATTTTGTTGTCAAGGATAGCCCGACTGTCTTTATCTCCCTATTTGCAACCATTGCCATCCTCCTTGTATTGGGAGGCATTGGTTCCTTTTTCAAACCCAAAGATTTTCACATCTATGCAAAGGAAGGCGTTCTGATTGTGGCTTTGTGTTGGATCCTCTGGTCCTTCTTTGGCGCTCTTCCTTTTGTCTTTTCAGGGCAAATCCCAAACATCATTGATGCATTTTTCGAAGTTAGCTCTGGTTTTACGACCACAGGGGCAACCATTTTAAATGACGTCTCCGTCCTCAGTCCTGCTCTTCTCTTCTGGCGTAGTTTCACCCACTTGATTGGAGGGATGGGGGTGCTAGTCTTTGCTCTAGCTATTATGGACAATAACAAGAACAGCCACCTCGAAGTGATGAAGGCAGAAGTGCCAGGTCCCGTATTTGGTAAAATTGTATCCAAATTGAAGAACACAGCTCAAATCCTTTATTACCTCTATTTGGCCCTCTTCTTCCTCTTTGTCGTGATCTACTTCTGTGCTGGCATGCCTCTTTATGATAGCTTTATCATTGCTATGGGAACTGCTGGTACCGGTGGATTCACCGTCTTCAACGACGGGATTGCCCACTACCATTCGACTCTCATCACCTATTTGGTCAGCTTTGGAGTCTTGGTCTTTGGGGTCAATTTTAACCTTTATTACTACATCATGCTTCGCAAGTTCAAAGCCTTCTTCGGCGATGAAGAACTTCGCACCTACCTGATGATTGTCGGGGTTTCTTCCCTTCTGATTGCCTGCAATATTTTCCATCTCTATCATAATTTTGCAGATAGTTTTGAAATGTCCTTTTTCCAAGTCTCCAATGTCATTACCACGACTGGATTTGGTTTTGGCAATACTGTTGATTGGCCGCTCTTTTCTCAGTTCCTCCTTCTCATGCTCATGGTGGTTGGTGGATCCGCTGGGTCAACGGCTGGGGGACTAAAAGTGATTCGCTGCTTAATTCTAGCTCGGATCGGGAAGAATCAAATTCGTTCGACTCTCTCACCCAATCGGGTGATGACTCTGCATGTGAATGGCACTGCCTTGGATAAAGACACCCAGCACAAAATCTTAAAATATTTCGTAGTCTATACCTTGATTACGATCGCCCTCATTGCGGTTGTCAGCTTTGACAGCAACAATTTTATGACGGTTGTCAGTGCAGTCTTTAGTTGCTTTAACAATATCGGACCGATGATTGGGACAACGGATACCTTCGCTATCTTTAGCCCCATCTCTAAATTCTTACTATCAATTGCCATGATTGCAGGACGGTTAGAGATCTACCCGATGTTACTACTCTTTATGCCTCGCACCTGGTCAGATCGCTAAAAACAAAAAGTTTTGGAGAATTTCCAAAACTTTTTTCTTTGCTCTGAGTATGACTTCTTATAGAAGTTTGCTCTAACTTAATTTTCGCTTTTCTCTTCTTCTAGGTGGCTTCTCAGACTGAAATGATCTGGAACTGGATCTACTCCAGTCTTGCTCCAGGGATGGCAACGAAGAATCCGGGCAAGCCCCATCAGAATCCCTTTTAAACCATGCCGTTCAATTGCCTGGATCATATAGTTGGAACAGGTAGGACTATAGCGACAGGAAGGTGGAAAGAGGGGAGAAAGAAGGCGTTGATAGAGACGAACAAGGCCAATCGCACATTTCTTCATTATTTTTTCGTCTTTGTCACTGCAAGGGTATGCAATTGGCTAATTTCTTTTTTATTGAGACGGCGGTATTCACCAGGACGAAGTCCAGAAACGTCTAGATTTCCAAATTGGGTCCGGGACAATTTATCCACCAAGAGGCCAACGGCTTCAAACATCTTTTTGACCTGGTGATTGCGTCCTTCATGGATGGTCAATTGGACAACTGAGCGATTCTTTTCTGGATCCACCTTTAGAATCTCATAGGTTGCTGGCTTGGTCTTTTTGCCATCGATGGTCACACCACGAGTCAAGGGACGCAAGTTTTCTTTGTTCGCCAATCCCTTCACGCGCGCAACATAAACCTTATCAATCTCATTACGCGGGTGGATCATTTCATCCGTAAAATCACCATCATTGGTCAAAATCAGGACACCAGAAGTATCCCAGTCCAAACGACCGACAGGATAAATCCGTTCCTTGACTTGCGGTAACAAATCAATAACAGTTGGTCTCCCTTTATCGTCTGATACACTGGAGATGACCCCTCTTGGTTTATTTAAGAGGTAGTAAACCTTCTCCTCATTGTATATTGGTTGACCTTCTACTTCTACCTTGTCTCCAGACTTGATCGTCGTCGCCAATTCACGGACCACTTGGCCATTTACAGTGACAAGGCCTTGCTTAATCAATTCCTCTGCTTTGCGGCGGCTTGCGACACCAGCATGAGCAATATATTTATTAATTCTCATCAATTTCCTCCGTTCTTTCTGTAAATAATTGGCTTTCTTGACCGATTAACTCCGTCTCTTCAACAATTGGTAGCTCGTCTAGATGGTTTATCCCCATGTAATCCAAAAAGTAATCTGTCGTCACATAGAGATTGGGTCTCCCAATGACTTCTTTCTTCCCATCTTCTCGAATCAACTCAAAAGAAAGTAATTTTGAAATAGCCCCACTAGAGTTCACCCCTCGAATATCATCGACTTCAATCCGAGTAATCGGCTGTTTATAGGCAATGATGGAGAGAGTTTCCAAGGCGGCACGAGAGAGACTTTGATTCATTGGTGACTTTGAATACTCACGTAACAGCTCTGCATATTGGGACTTGGTCACTAATTTATAGGTTGACGCTGTCTCTAATAAGGCCATACTAGAATCTTGATCCTGCTCATATTTCTGGGCCAATTTTTCTAAACTTTGAATCACCCCTGTGGGAGGAAGGGATAAGAGATCGGCAATCTGCCTAATTGTCAAACCATCTTCTCCTGCAACAAACAAGAGGGCCTCCATCTCTGCAATTTTACTCATTCTTTAATCCTACTAAAATAATATCTCCAAATGGTTCTTCCTGAAGAGCCTCAACTTCTTGTACTTTAATTAATTCCAATGTCGCCAAAAAGACTGTAATTAGTTCATTCACATCCTTGGCTTCCTCAAAAATATCTTGTAGCAAGATTCTCTTACCAGGTTGACACAACTGACGAACAACATTCATCAAGTCTTCAATTTTATACTCGTCTCGAACAATGGTCGTATGATTTTGTCGAAATTCTTCCTTCTTTTTCGTTAGCAATTTTGAAAAGGCCAAGAAAAGATCTATCGTGGTCTTGTCATGGACCAATTCAGCATCATCATAGACTAATTCCGTTTTGGGTTTTGAAAAGTACTGGGCTCTCTCCTCGTGTTGAAGGGCCATCTTTTCACCCAATAGTTTAAACTTCCGGTACTCTTCGATTTGAGATAGGAGATCCTGCTCCAAATCTTCTTCATCCGTTGCTTGCTCCGCAATTTTTGGAAGGAGACGCCGACTCTTAATTAAGGTCAACTGACTGGCCATCAGCATGTATTCACCAGCAACCTCAAGCCGCATGGCTTGAAGGGTCGTTAGATAGGCCAAGTACTGCTCGATCACCTCAATCAGAGGAACCTCATAAATATCCATTTGGTATTTTGAAACGAGGTGTAAGAGAAGATCCAAGGGACCTTCAAAATCCTTTATTTTAATATCCATTACTTATACTTTTCTAAGGTAACAAGAGTTTTTAAACCGAGCTCGCGGGCGATGCTAAACAGATCCATCCCCTGTTCTCTTTGTTTTAAAATGTATTGTTCCCGTAAGGATTGTGCCGAAAGATTCTCAAACCCTTTTTCCAATAGGAAGGACTCTAATTGACGGAAGCCCCACTGACGCGAGTAGGCCTTGCCCTTGTTATCAAATAAATAAGTCCCCGTCATCAAATCCGTCAACTCTCCTAGAAGAGCATCCGGAATACGCAAGACCCGTTTTTGTCCTTCTTTTCCTACGCGTAAAACCTGAAAATCGAGCTCGATATCAACGATTTTCAACTGAAGAATTTCACTAGGCAACAAGCCCATCTCGACAATCAATAGAGCAATCAAGCGACCTTGGGATAGCTCTGACCCTTCCCACAAGAGGGATAAGTCCAATAGTTCTTGATCGTGGCTTTTCGGCACAGAGACTTTTGGAAGAACTAAGCGATGGTAATCCTCAATAACTTGATGTTGATAAAGATAAAACAAAAATTGGTTGACGGCTGAAAGCTTCCGTTTTTGAACAGCTGGTTTAAAATCTTTAATCGAAGCTTGATAAATTCGAAGATTGGTATCTGAGACATGGTTATGAACAGTATCCACGAACTGATCCAAATCATAAGAATAAGCCGTCTGTGAATTTTCACTTAAGTCTTTTTCTTTGATAAAACTAGCTATGTATTCTTTCATTTTTTCCTCATCTCATATTCGTGTGAGAAATTGTGCATGAGGGAGTTGATGGCTTTTAAAATAGATTTTCGAGTGATGATCCCTTCAAAGATTCCATCCTCTGAAACAACCGGTAGAAAGGATTCCTCTACCAACTTATGCAAGACTTCCGTCACAGTATAGTCTTTTCCAAGGCGCTCCCCATCCGTTTTTGTCATATGAACGATGTCCATGGATGAAAAGACTTCATCAGAATAATCATGTTTCATTTGGTAAGAAAGAATATCTGTTAAAGAAATCGTCCCTACGTATTTCATTTGATCGGTCACAACAGGAACACGAGTGTAGCTAATTTGACTCAGCACCAAGATGGCATGATCCACATTATGCGTATCAATCAAAACAGCTAAATTGCGCGCTGGAGTCAAAAAAGTCTTTTCTTCTCGGAGAATAAACTTCTCAAATTCCTTGGCGATCATCGATCAAACTCCTTTGTAAGAGGTTCATAGACCTCGTGTTTCCGATTTAAAAATTCAACTCGATAGGAATCTGCATCAATTTCCACTTTAGCATAGAGGCACTCTTGAATAGGCCCCCTCGGTAAACTGACTGACCCAGGGTTCAGAAAAAGGGTACGCCCTTCCTTCCAAGCATCCGGAATATGCAGATGGCCATAGAGGCAGATATCTGCATCTTCTTCCTGGGCCCACAAATCTAACTTTTGAAAACTAAAATTAATTTGGAAAAGATGACCATGGGTTTGAATAATCCGAGTAGGACCCAATTGCGTCACCAGACGTTCGGGGTACTCCCCATAAAAGTCCATGTTCCCTTTGACAACATGAATGCCTTCCCATACAGGGTCGGTACTTTCTAACTCAGAATCACCGTTGTGAAAAATGGCATCGACCTTTCCTTTATAGTGGTTTTTGATTTCTTCTACGATCTGACGATCGCCATGAGAATCGCTCATGACGATAATTACTTGTTCTGCCATGCTGGGAATACCTCCACTAATTTCTTCACGGCTAAAGCACGATGCGATTGTTGATTTTTCTCCTCTAGAGTTAGTTGAGCAGATGTCTTACCTGTTTCTCCTACCAGAAAGAGGGGATCATAGCCAAACCCGTTCTCACCTTTTGGTTCAAAATTGATATATCCTGGCCAATCCGCCTCCACAACAAGGCTCTCCTTACCAGGACTGGCAACCACTAAGGTTGTATGAAATTTTGCTGACCGATCCTTCAATTCAAAGACCATCGCCAACTCGTGTAAGAGCTTGGCATTGTTCTCTAAGTCGGTCGCTCCTACACCTGCAAAGCGAGCAGACCAGACACCTGGTAAGCCCCCAAGGATATCGACCATGAGTCCTGAATCATCTGCCAACACCATTTTCCCTGTTAGCTGTGAAATTGTCTCAGCTTTTAGGCGAGCATTTTCTTCGAAAGTCATTCCTGTTTCAGCGACTTCTGGAAGATCTGGATAGTCATTGAGATTCTCGACTTCAAAACCCATTTGTTCAAAGATCTGACGAAACTCTTTGGTTTTTCCTTCATTCCGAGTAGCGATTAGCAAGCGATCCTTAAGACCTTCCTGGCCCAAAAAATCTGCAAGTGGAAGACCATTCTTTGGCAGATAAACAGAGAGCAATTGCTCTCCTTCTACAATGAGAAGAGCTCCTTGACGCTGCACGATTTCAATTTTGCGACCTAGTGTTTCCTCAACGATTTGAAAGAGGAAGGTCAAAAACTGCAAACTAGAGGCGTAACGAACAACCGTTACATTTAGGGGAAAGCCCAAATCTGTGTCTCCAACTAGTGATTCTACTAGGTCAACAAGCTCAGAAGCTTCTGAAGAGACTTCACTATATTCGTTATAGTCACTCCGATCTCCCCATTCAGCTAGAAACCAATTTAAGGCATCTTTGTATTCATAAATCTTTTGGTTCATAATTCTACATGCTCCACATGAACGACTTGATGCAACCAAGTCTTGGCAATCGCTGCAAAACTGGCTGCATTGGCCGTTGTATAAAACTGATGGTGGCAGTCCTCCAGTTGACGACTGCGATTAATCTCAAAGTAGTTGAGCAAGACCGAGATATCCCGGACACACTCAGCACCGCTATCAATTAACTGAACCTCTGGCCCCATGACATTTTGAATAATAGGGCGAAGGAGAGGATAATGGGTGCATCCCAAAACCAGTGTATCTACTTTCCCAGCCAAAGGTTTCAAGGTTTCATAGACAACTTTTTTTGTAACACTGGACTGCAACTCATTAGATTCAACCAGAGGGACAAATTTCGGACAAGCTAAACTCTCTACTGCCATTTCTGGTGACAGGCTTTGAATTCTTTTCCGATAAATATCTGAAGCGACCGTCATTGGGGTCCCAATGACTCCAATTCGTTTGCTTTTTGTCGCCTTGATCGCTGCGGAAGCTCCTGGCAAAATCACTCCTAGAACGGGGATATCCAAGGCTTCTTTCACCTCTTCCCATACAACAGCTGTCGCCGTATTACAGGCCAAAACAATCATCTTCACATTTTTCGTTAGGAGAAAACGAACCATCTCCCAAGTATAGTCACGAATTTGATCTGCTGGTCTCGGGCCATAAGGTGCTCTAGCGGAATCACCAATATAGACCACCTCTTCATGGGGGAGTTGCCGCATCAATTCGCTAACAACGGTTAACCCTCCGACACCCGAATCCAAAAAACCAATTGGTCGATTGTCCATCTGCCTTCCTTTCAAAACAAGGGACCAAGAAAAATCTTAAAGTCCCCCTACTTATTTTATTGTGTCATCTGTTTTGCTTTTATTTCTTCTTCGTATTCAAAGATGCTTTTTGTTGATTCAGAATTTGACGGTAAACTTGTTGCACCTTCGCTTCACTTGGACGTTGACCACTAGCTCCCAACAATGTACGAACTGCTTCAACATTCAAACGTGGGTTTGATGCAAATTCTTTTTCAAACTGCTTGCGAAGTAGGTACATACCTGCCAACATTCCACCAAAGAAAGCAAGGATAATCAATAAAATTGTCAAAAATGTAGACATAAGTGTTTTTCTCCTAAATTCAATATTTACACATTTTCTATTATACCAAAAAGGCCCTATTTTTCAAAGTCAAAGCCATACAATGTTGCAAAGTAATCCTCTGGTTTTTCGGCCCGTCGGATGAGACGAGTTTGGCCTGATTCTTCTAATAAAATCTCCGCAGAGCGGAGCTTGGCATTGTACTGATAGCCCATGGAATATCCATGCGCTCCTGTATCATGGATGACCAAAAGATCCCCAATTTCAGAGACAGGAAATTCCCGATTTTTGGCAAACTTGTCATTGTTTTCACACAAACTACCAACAATGTCTACTATTTCTGTCTTTCCATCTGGTCGATCCAGATTAGTGATATGGTGGTAGGCCCCGTACATAGCGGGACGGAGGAGGTTGACAGCCGAAGCATCTACTCCTAGATAGGTCCGATAAGTCTGTTTCTTATGGGTGACATGGGTGACCAATAGGCCATGTGGGGCTAGCATAAAGCGGCCTAATTCCGTATAGATTTTCACTTGATCTAAGCCCACTGGAACTAAAATGTCCTCGTAAGCCCGACGAACACCTTCCCCAATCACAGCAATATCATTTGGTTGGTCTTCTGGTTTGTAGTTCACTCCAACCCCACCAGAGAGGTTGACAAAGTCCAAGGTAACCCCTGTCTTTTCAACTACTTCTACTGCCAACTGGAATAATTGCTTAGCCAATTCTGGATAGTAATCATTGGAGACGGTATTCGAAGCTAAGAGGGCATGGATCCCAAATCGTTTGACTCCTAAATCTTTCAACTCCGTAAATGCTTGGATCAATTGCTCCTTGGTCATGCCAAACTTAGCCTCTTCAGGATGGTCCATGATATCCGTTCCCAGTTCAAACACCCCTCCTGGATTATAGCGGCAAGAGATGACCTCCGGTAGTGTCGCAACAGATTGTAGGAAGGCTACATCTTCGTAGGCATCCAAGTTGATAGTCGCTCCTAGCTGACGGGCAAAGACCATCTCTTCAGCCGGTGTATTGTTGGAAGAAAACATGATTTCTTGGCCTGTAAACCCTAATTTTTGTGCCATCAACAATTCCACATAGCTAGCACAGTCCACGCCACAGCCTTCTTCTTTGAGGATTTTTAGGATGGCTGGATTAGGGGTCGCTTTGATAGCGAAATACTCCTTAAAGCCTGGATTCCAAGAAAAGGCTTGATGGAGGGCACGAGCTGTCTGCCGGATCCCAGCTTCATCATATAGGTGAAAGGGAGTTGGATAGGTTTCCGTAATTTGTTTTAATCTTTCTCTACTAATAAATGGACGTTTCATGTGAAGATTCTCTTTTCTATCAATTTTCTTTAGTATATCACAAGTTTTCCAACAAAAAAAGCCGGTTTCCCGGCTCTTTCGATTAATCGTTGCGTCCAAAAATACGCAAGATATTGATGAACAAGTTGATGAAATCAAGATAGAGTTCCAAAGCCAAAGCAACAACCCAACCATTGGTTGGCTGACCATTGGATTGTTCATAGACATAACGAATCTTTTGGTTATCCCAAGCAGTCAAACCTGCAAAGATGATAACACAAAGAATGCTAAGGACATAATCCATACCAGAGCTTTGTAAGAAGATGTTCGCAATCGAAGCAATGATAATACCAATCAAGGCCCCCATAAATGCTCGTCCCATTCCAGACAAGTCTTTTTTGGTCACACGACCAATGGCTGACATGATGAAGAACATCAAGGCACTAACGACGAAGGCTTTATAAACTGTCGCTTGAGCATAGCGTGCAATGATAAAACTCAAGGTAAAGCCATTCAGAGCTGAATAAGTTAAAAAGAGAGGCAAGGCCATGGGATTGTTTTTCACAGATTGTCTCGAAGCGACCAAGACCAAAATCAATTCAACAGCAATGGCAATATAGTAGACCCATGGAGCCTGAGTTAGAATATATATGAAGGTTTCTTGGAAAATGGTCATCATCAATGCTGAGACGACAGCAGAAACTCCAACTCCAACCCCGACTAAAGAATAAATTTTGCTATAAAAGCTATTAAGACCACTTTGTTCGTGGATAACGGTTTGTTGATTCATCATCAATCATTCCTTTCAAACTTAAATTATTATGATTTTAACATTTTTCGATGGAAAAGTCTCCTCTTTGACCACTTTTTTCTCATTGGTTCTGAGGCTTCTTTGATCGCCCAGTATTTATCGACCATGGTCACGAGGAAAGATTCTTTGTAGCGAGGTGGAGCAAGCGTCAAGCCCCACATATGTTTGAGGATGATGTCCTCTTCTTTTTTATTGAGGCTTGTTATCTTTTTGGCATTTCGGACAGCTATCCGAGGATGTACCCAGGCATGGCTCTTGTTAAATTTGACCTGCCGCCAGTCGTAGTAAAAAAGATCGTGTAAGAGAGCTCCCCTTGCTGTACTTTTGGTATCCCAGCCCATCTTCTTAGAAATGCGGTAGCTGGTGTAGCTAACGTGAATGGAATGCGCCAAACGGTTGGAATGAATATGGTGGGGAATTTCCTTTAATTTTTGAAGTTTGGGATGCTGGATCAAATGTCCGACTTCAGCCATATATTCTTTGTCTTGTCGATACATGCGTCTCACCTCCTCTATCTGACTAACGCACTATTCTTCAATCATAGAAAAGATCAAAATCCCTGCAGCAACAGCGACATTCAGACTCTCTGCCTGACCTGGCATGGTGATATGAACCAGCTGATCTGCCTTCTCAGCCATCTGGTCACTAATACCTTGTCCTTCATTCCCCATGACCAGTACAAAAGCAGGGACTTTCTCCACTTGCTTATAGTCAATAGAATCCTGAGACAAGGTGGTCGCATAGATGGGTAGCTGACTTTCTTCAATGGCTGTTAAGAGTTGCTCTTTAGGCAGACGGATAACAGGAAGATGAAAATGACTCCCCTGCATAGAGCGCAAGGTTTTCATATTATACAAATCTGCTGATTGATCGGTTAGAAGCACCCCGTCAAAGCCTGCTGCGTCAGCAGTCCGAATCATAGTTCCGACATTTCCTGGATCTTGAACATCCTCTAACAATAAATACCGTCCTTGAGCCAGTTGAAGACGCTGGATCGGCTGTATCTTAATTTCTGCCACGATTCCTTGAGGGCTTTTGGAATCAGCAATTTCTGATAAAACCTCAGGACTTACGATGGTCACCTTCGTATCTTTTTTGATCTTATCTACAAACTCTTCCAGAACAAAGACTTGTTCAATCGGAGCCTGATGATTGATAGCTTCTTCATAAAGATGCCAGCCCTCGATCAGGTAGGAGTCGATTCGGTATTTTTTTTGATGAAGTTTTTTAACTTTTTTAATCCCATTATTGGACTTAGAGGTTATAATATTCATAAGACTATTATACCACATTCACAGGAGGAGCTTCTCCGTCCTGAGTAGGAATTCAAGCACAAGGAGGACAAGCATGCAAAAAGTTGAAATGACAGCCCAAGGTCGAGTTCAAGGTGTTGGCTTCCGTTGGGGAGTTTATAGCTTAGCACTAGAAATTGGAGGCATTACAGGTCGGGTCTGGAACAATGATGACGGAACGGTCACTATCCTTGCTACCTGCGAAGACAATGCCCGCATGGCCAAATTTATCCAAGAAATACGAAAAGGTCCTACTCCTTTTTCAAAGGTTTCTTATCTGGACGTCCATCTGGCAAACTTCGAACCCTACAAAGATTTTAAAATTTCAAATTAAGTCCAGAGAACTATTGTTAATTTGATAAAAAAACAGTAGAATAGAAAGGTATTATTTAAAATTAAAGGATTATAACTCGTGAAAAAATATAAACGTTATCTACTTGCTGCTCTCAGCTTGTCTGCCCTCCTCCTCTTAACAGGATGTGTCAGCATCGACAAGACAACCAAACAACCAACTGGTTTCGTCTGGAACCTCATTGGAAAACCGATGGGGGAAGCCATCAATTTCTTTGCGACAGATCTTGGACTTGGCTTTGGACTGGGGATTATCTTAGTAACCGTAATCGTTCGAATCATCATCTTCCCTCTAGGTATTTATCAATCTTGGAAAGCAACCTACCAGTCTGAGAAGATGAACTACCTAAAACCAATCTTTGCGCCGATCCAAGAACGCATCAAAAATGCGGAGACTCAAGAAGAGAAATTATTGGCCAACTCTGAATTGATGGATGCTCAAAAAGCAAATGGTGTCAGCCCATTCGGCGGCATTGGCTGTTTGCCTTTGTTGATTCAAATGCCTTTCTTCTCTGCCCTATATTTTGCAGCTCAATACACTCCAGGTATTAGCAAGGACTCTTTCCTTGGCATTGGTCTCGGTTCAAAAAGTCTAGCTTTAACCTTAGTTGTTGCTGTTCTTTACTACATTCAAAGCATGCTCTCTCTCCATGGTATAGAAGATGAAAACCAAAGAGAAACTATGAAGAAAACAGCTCTCGTAAGCCCTATTATGATTGCAGTCTTCTCTTTGATGGCACCAGCTGGTGTCACTCTCTACTGGGTAGTCGGTGGTTTCGTACAGATTATTCAACAATTTGTCATCAACTACCTCATCCGTCCAAGATTGCGCAAACAAGTTGCTGAGGAATATAAAAACAACCCTCCAAAAGCTCCAGCATCCAATGGACGTCGTGTAAAAAAAGATATCACACCTACTAATCCAACCAACGCTAAACGTTCCCTTCCAACTAACGGAAACAAAAAACGAAACGCTGGAAAACAACGCAACCGTAACTAACACTAGCAAAAAGGCCGAGATATCATCTCGGCTTTTCCATTACTACAAAAAAAATGAGAGTGACTCACTCTCATTTTTTATTCTGTTTTTTCAACGTTTAAGATTTTCACTTGGTAGCTTCCTGCTGGAGTTTCAATCGTCACAGTGTCCCCTGTTTTGTTACCAATTAAGGCATGACCGATTGGACTTTCATTTGAGATCTTACCAGCAAAAGCATCCGCTCCAGCTGAACCAACAATAATGTAAACATCTTCTTCGTCTTCGCCAATTTCTTGCACGGTAACTGTTTTTCCGATTGCTACTTCATCAACAGCGACAGCATCGCTGTCGACAATTTCAGCATAACGAATTTTTGTTTCTAGGCTGGAGATTTGCCCTTCAACAAAAGCCTGTTCGTCTTTAGCTGCTTCGTATTCACTGTTTTCTGAAAGGTCTCCGTAAGAACGAGCAATTTTAATCCGCTCTACAACTTCTGGACGACGAACTAATTTCAATTCTTCTAATTCTAGTTCTAACTTTTGCTTTTCAGCTAGGGTCATTGGATAGGTTTTTTCTGCCATATTTCTTTCTCTTTTCTATTATTTTTTCGAACTAAAAAGGTGTGGCATGCCACATCCTCCTTAGTTTGAGCTGCTTTCTGTTAATTTGCTATTCACGTGTTCTTCCACGTTTTTAGTGTGTTCCTCATAAGTTTTTGCAAAATAGACTTCCCCAGTCTCTACATTTGCTACAAAGTAGAGGTAGTCTGTCTTGCTTGGGTTAACGGCTGCTTCAATTGCAGATACCCCTGGACTATCTACTGGACCAGGCATCAAACCAGTATTCTTGTAGATATTATAAGGTGAATCGATATTGGTGTCAATCGTTGCGTCTTCTTTTAGTGTCGTCTTCTTGCCTAATTGGCCTTGTGCGTACAAGATAGCAATATTACTTTGAAGAGGCATATCTTGATTCAAACGGTTATAAAAGACGCTTGCAATATCCTTGCGGTCTTTATCGGTAGCACCTTCTTTTTCAATCAAAGAAGCCAGCGTCAATGCCTCATTGACATCAATATTTTTAGCTTCCATGGTGTCATAGTAGGCTGAAAGATTTTGGTCCATTGCAGCTAACATCTGGTCTACAAGATCTTCCATTTTACTATTTTTTCCATAGCCATAAGTAGCTGGGAAGAGATATCCCTCCAAGCGGTAGCGTACGCCACTTTCTTTGGACGGCAAGGTTGCTAGTAACTTAGGATATTTGGCTACCATCTTTTCAATAAAAGCATCATCTTGGATGACTTTTAAGAATTCTTCTTGCGTATATGGAGTCTTGGCACCAGATTTGGAGCTTGCATCCACAGATACCACTTTCGCGATTTGATCAATCGTGTAACCCTCAGGAATCGTAATTTTTCCTAAAACTGGTGGTTCTGGGGTTTTAGTCCCTTGCTCTTGCAATTTTTGAATAATGGTATCGAGATCCATACTCTTTTGTAGATTGAAATAACCGGATTGGAAGTTCCCATAATTCTTGAACTTGGTGTAATAGTTGAAGAACTGGCCATTCTTAATCAAGCCTTTTTTCTCCAAAATAGTTCCAATTTCACGATTGCTAGAACCAGCAGGTATTTCAACGGTTACAAACTCTGTAGCCTTGGCATCCATGGCATTTAAGTTAGATTGAACATAGGTCACTGCAAAAATTCCAGTTGCAATTATTAAAACTAAAAGAATTCCTAAAACCGTCAAGACAATCCGCTTCGCAATAGTATTCTGTTTTTTCTTTTTTTGAACACGTTGGTCACGATCCTTGCGCGAAACACTAGATACCGGTTTTTCTTTTCTCGAAACAGCTACAGGCTGACTTGAACTTTCTGCTTCTCGAGTTGGCTCTTCGATTGGTAGAGGTGTTTCTTCTTGGTTCTCTTCGGCTACTTCCTGAATTGCAGGGACCTCTGTAACCTCTGGCACTTCTACTCTTTCTACTTCCACTGGAATCTCTACTGTTTCCTGAACCTCAGACTCTTCTGACACAAGCTCTGGAAGCGTTCCTTCCGTCTCGCCTTCTTTTTTTTCTGGAATAGAGATTTCTTGAACAGGTAAGTCATATTCTTTTTCAGCTTGTAAAATCTGCTTATTGGCTTCTTCAAGATCACGGAGAATTCGCTCTTTAAAGCTTAATAATTTTTCATTCTCTTGTTGGTTATCAGTCAAATACTTGACCTCCCTTGTCATAATCCTTAATATTATATCTTAAAAGGGATAGAAAAGCAATAGGAACGAGGCTTGAGCGCCTCAAATCCTATTGATCAGTTACTTGATGGAACCTCCCATACTAAATCGTACCAAACTTCTCCAGCATAGTTAGAGTCCGAGCGTCCTTCGTTTACAAAGCCGTTCCTTTCATAATACTCAATCAAGTAATCATGACAGGTCAAACTAACCCCTTCCCGTCCTTCTTCTAAGGCAAGATTTTTCATGGCTTCAAGCAGGGCTTTCCCGACCCCTAAGCCTTGGACAGACGGGGAAATCGAAAGACTCGTAAGGGTAATATAACCTCCTGGTAGATGGGACTCGTCTTTTACGTCCGCTGTAAAAGAGCGGTCCTCGACATATCTAGTTTGTGTCACTGGGCCTTCTAAATAGCCTAGGAGTTGGCCATCCTTGTCAGCGACTAAAAAGCTATTATTAAACGTTTCAATATGTTTTGCAAGCACCGTCTTATCTATTGCCTCTTCTGGACTAAAATTTTCCAGTTCTATGGCAACGATGGCTTCTAAATCCTTCATAGTTGCACGACGAATGTTCATTTTTCTTCCTTTCTATAGGGATAGGTGCCACATTAGGTGATAGCCCTCCACTCCTTCTTCCTTATCCCCTATCTCTAGTTGAAAATCATTCATTTCAAAATACGGAATCAACTCCTCTTGGCAGGTCACATGAATCCCTAACAAGGATTCTTGAGCTACAAGAGACTTGAGTGTGGCGAGTAGCAAGGTGCCAAACCCTTGTTTTCTAAAGTCTGGAAGAATTTCCAACCACAATAATTTTAAAGAGGGATTTTCGAACTGCTCCTCCATCTGAATCAGGCAACTTCCAATCACTTGCCCTTCAAATTCCAAGACCAGGGTTCTAAATCCATTCAGTTCTTGCTGATCCGCTCTTTGAAAAGAAAAATTTTGGGACGTGATCTGTTCGATCTCATCCCAATCATTTTCTTTAGCAAACCGAATCCTAACGCTTGGTTGCATGGTATCTCCCTATTGAACGTTATTGGTCAAGTTCCCAAGCAAACGTTCAAATGAATATTCATAGGTCTGGATATCTCCTGCTCCCATGAAGACATAAACGGCATTGTCATGATCCAATAGTGGAGAAACATTTTCAGCTGTAATCACACCGGATTTCTTAATAATTTTCGCTTCTAGATCTTCTACTTTGACATCCCCATGATCCACTTCACGAGCTGATCCATAAATCTGTGCCAAGTACACCGCATCTGCCTGATTCAAGGCATCCGCAAACTCATCCAAGAGGGCAATCGTCCGAGTAAAGGTATGAGGTTGGAAGACCGCTACGATTTCCTTACTTGGATATTTTTGACGGGCCGCATCCAAAGTGGCAATAATCTCAGTTGGATGGTGGGCAAAGTCATCAATGATGACGGTATCGTTGACAATCTTTTCTGTAAAGCGACGTTTGACCCCGCCAAATGTTTTTAAGTGTTCCCGAACCAAACCAAGATCGAATCCAGCGATATAAAGCAAACCAACGACCGCTGTTGCATTCATGATATTGTGACGTCCAAAGGATGGGATTTGGAATTGTCCCAAATCTTCTCCACGGAAGTGAACACTAAAGATTGATCCCGTAGTAGAACGCAAGAGATCACTGGCTACAAAATCATTACCTTCTTTTTCAAATCCATAGTAGTAAATCGGAGCCTTGGCTGTGATCCGACGAAGTTCAGGATCTTCACCATAGATGAACAAGGCTTTGGAAATTTGTTTGGCATAATCATTGAAGGCATTAAAGACATCTTCTAAGCCAGTAAAGTAATCAGGATGGTCAAAGTCAATATTGGTGATAATCGAATACTCTGGGTGGTAAGGCATAAAGTGACGTTCGTACTCGTCTGATTCAAAGACAAAGTACTTAGCACCTTTCGAACCACGACCAGTTCCATCCCCAATCAAATAGCTAGTATCTGTGATATTAGACAGAACATGAGACAAAATTCCTGTAGTAGAGGTTTTCCCATGAGCTCCTGCTACTCCCATGCTGACAAAATCACGCATAAATTCACCCAAGAATTCATGGTAGCGTTGATAGGTATAGCCTTGAGCATCTGCATAAGCAATCTCTACGTTGTTCTCAGGTTTAAAGGCATTCCCAGCGATTAAGATTTGATCTCCAGTAAGATTTTCTTCGCTGAATGGTAGGATAGTAATCCCTGCTTGCTCCAGACCTCTTTGGGTAAAGTAATATTTCTCTACATCAGATCCTTGTACAGTGTGTCCCATCTGATGGAGCATGAGTGCCAAGGCACTCATACCAGCTCCTTTTATTCCGATAAAATGAAATGTTTTTGACATAGTTTCTCCTCTCGCTAGTCCAGATTGGTCACATTGAGTTCTTGTTTAATAAGTCTCGTTGGAATGTTTTGTTGATCCTTGTTATAGATTTGACTCTTTTTCAAGAAATCATAATTATTTTTTTGGGGTTTCTCTTTTTGGTGGGATTCTTGAACTGGATGTTCCTCAGCACCTTCTAAAAGGATTAATTGCTCTTGTTTCAGTCTCTCGCCGTATTTGATCAATTCACCTGGGGTTTCTTTTCGAAATGGAGCTGTTGGCTTCCCTTTTGGCATGAAAGAAGCGGTGAATTTCTTACGATTAGACTTAGATGCAATATCCGCCGTCAAATACGGAGCCGTCCGCTTCTTTTTCAAATCCGCACGCGCTGCTTCACGAGCTTCTTCTGCGTAGCGATTCGCCGGGCTCTTTTTATCAACAGGCTCCTTGAAATCAGGAGTCATTGGCTGCCTTCTTGACTTAGGCACTTCAAATGGTTTTTGAAGGGATTTTTGTAGATTTTTTTGATAAGGTTGCTCTGCTACCTTTTTAGTTGCAATTGGCTCCCATTCTAAATAGTTTTTATCTGTATACTCCCCAAGAATATTACTAATGAAGTCCCCATCATCATATAAATTCATATGGGGCATTTGAGTTAGCATCAATTCATCATCTGCTACTTGAGGAAAATGCTTATCCGTCATCCTATTTCTTCCTTTCGACACTCCATTAATTATAAACTATTCATTTTATTTTTCAAGTTATTCTACCGAAATACCCAAAATTTCCCGAATTTCTTCAATAGAAAGGCTGGAGCGCGTTTCGGTGCCATCTAATATGGTAGAAACTAAATGACGTTTGCTAGTCTGGAGCTCTTGAATTTTTTCTTCGATGGTCCCTCGAGTAATCATCCGGTAGACCTCAACATTCTTATCTTGTCCCATTCGATGGGCACGGCCAATGGCTTGATCTTCTACCGCAGGGTTCCACCATAGGTCAACCAAAATAACCGTGTCAGCACCTGTCAAATTCAAGCCAACTCCACCTGCTTTCAAGGAAATGAGAAAAGCATCTCCTTGACCGGAGTTAAAGGCGTTGGTCATATCTTGGCGCTCATTAGCTGGCGTAGATCCTGTGATTTTAAACGAAGTCATCTTCAGAGCATCCAACTCTTTTTCAATGATATCCAGCATGCCCCTAAATTGTGAGAAGATCAACACTCGTTGGTTTCCATCTTTGATCTGCTCTAGCAATTCTCGAAGGCTATCTAACTTCCCACTATCTCCAGTATAGTCCTCTAAAAAGAGGGATGGAGTATCACAAATCTGACGAAGACGCATCAAACCAGATAAGATTTCCATCTTACTGCGATTGAGTTCCTCTTCAGAAGAGCTTAGAATGCGGTCTTGCATTTGTTTCAACTGGGCTAAATAGATCGTTTTTTGATCGTCAGCCAATTCATTCTTATAGGTCATCTCAATCAAATCTGGAAGTTCCTGCAAGACTTCACTTTTTTTCCGTCTCATGATAAAGGGCTTGACGTATTGAGAAATAGTCGCTGGACTCAATTGTTTAAATTCTTTTTTACCCGGAAACAAACCAGGAAGAACAATTTGGAAAATCGACCAGAGTTCCTCTACATGGTTTTCTATTGGCGTTCCCGACAAAGCAAAGGTATGAGGAACATCGAATTTCCGTAAGTATTGAGCAATCTTGGTTTGGGAATTTTTCATGACCTGGGCTTCATCCAAGATTAAGTATTGGTACTGATTTTTTTCGTATTGCTCTACGTCCTGGCGGAAAGAAGCGTAACTGGTAATCGCTACCTGAGGGTTGCTTGCAATCACCTCGTCGCGACTTGCTTTGAGGCCATAGATAACCTCCACTTTCATTTGTGGAGCAAACTTTTCGAACTCCTCTTTCCAATTATAGATTAGACTAGATGGGGCTAAAATCAAAATCTTAGAATCCGACGTCGCAACACTTGAGAGAAAGGCAATGGTCTGGAGGGTCTTTCCAAGCCCCATATCATCTGCCAAAATCCCCCCAAAACCATAGTGATTGAGCATGGATAGCCAGCGGACTCCGACTTCCTGATAATCTCGAAGTTTAGCATTTACTTGTAGCTTACCTAATGGAAATTGCTCTGGATGAATCAAATCATGAGCCAAGTGACGAAACTCTTCAGAAAATTGGACATTGTCAGCTGACTCAAATAACTCGGAGAGCTGGAAGGCTGCAATGCGATTGGTTTGTAACTGACCTGTTTTTGTCTTCTTTGCACGAAGATTCAATAAAGTCTGACTGATCCGCTTGGTTTCTTCATCAAAGATTAGAACCTTTCCTGATTGACTGATATAATAGTCATTCTTCTCAACCAAGGCACTCATCACTTGCTCAACCTCAGAGGGATCAATGGAGTCAAATTCAAAACCAATCTCAAGGAGACGACCACTGGTTTGAATGGCAATCTTTGGCTTTTCAACCTGATACAGATCTAACAACTTATCCGAAACTTCGACCTCTCCCAGTTCTTCAAACAAGGGAAGGGTCTGCTGAAAGAAGGGATAGATCTGCTTGGGAAGGAGAGGAGCTCGTTTTGTTTGAAATTGATTGGTAAAGCCAGCTGTCAAGATGGTTTCAAAAACCAAACGTTCCTTATCAAAATTACTGGAATAAGGCAGATCCTTAAGTTCTTTCTCTGAGCGAACGATACGGTCCTCGTAGACAAAAACTAGATCCAGCAGCACTTCTCCTTGCTCCGATAAATCAAAAGCAAAGTGAGGTTGAAAATCGTGAATATAGAAATTACTTGGTGCTTTCACCTCACCAATTTTCCTGAATTGCTCTAAGCTATAGGTTAATTTGGTCTGATCAGACAAATCAAATTGAACATGTCTTTTCTGATCACTGGAGAGGGGTAAACTCTGCACAGCCTCAATCAAAATCTTTTGAAGCGGTGATATTTGATAAAAATGGCCATTTGCCAAAAGAAAGCGACCTTCCACCATTTTATAGGAAGCCACTTGGACCTGTAGTTCGATAAACTCCTTCATTTCCACTACTTGGAAAGAAAACAAGCCGGAATCTTCCTGGAGTTCTTGAAAGAATACTTCCTGATAGGTATCCAGTCCGACTTCAAGGGTAAAGGACGGTAAGTCCATCAATAATTGCACAGCTTCTTCAAAGAAGCTCATTGAAAAGTAAAGATGACGACCCCCATTTGGAAAGAAGAGGGCATCATGCACCGTATCTCCCGATAACAAGCCTTCTAAGAATCGAATTAAGGCACGACTTTCAGGGTCAAAGGCTGCATAGGAAATCGGCTCGTAATAACTTTTTCCAATCGCAAAATGGGACTGTTTTCTGATGGCTTGCAAAAAAGCTACAACATCCCGCACCACATAAGATCTCTCATCCGGTCTGCGATAGATACGAAGGGTCCACAAAAACTGACCGGAATAGTCGTCTACATGACCGGTTGCTGAAAGACCAAAACGGACTTCTTTGCTTTCAATTTTTGGTAGGACTTGATCTAAAAACAAACTTCCAAAAGATACTTTTTCCTTTGTTTCTTGACTTTCTGTTGCATCTTGCTCCAAACCAAGCAAGAGTTCCTTCCCTTCTTCATCATTTTTTAAAAAGGCTTCTCCTGCGGCTAAATGCACACAGAATTTTTTCTTCTGGAAAAACTCACAACTACAAAAAATTGCTTGATCATCTAGACTATAGCGGAGGGACTCATTGTCAATTCTGAAATAGAGGTACTGATTCTTCATTTCCTGTAGGGATACTTTCCCGTTTTCATAGAGAAGGATTCCTTCTGAACGGATTTTACCAGGAATTAATTTTGCCATATTTACCACCTTATGTTTATCCCTTTATTATATCATATCCCCTCTAAAATAGAAAAAAAAGACAAAGAATTGTAAAGAATTCAATACCTGATTTTACTATCACCTACTCTACTTTTCTTTTTCCATTCAAATTAAAGAAGAGGTATTCTTAGAAACTTCCCGTAGGTGAGTACGGACGTCAGCGAACTTCTATGAAGTTCCATGACTTAGTTTTGGACCTAAGGTTCCAAAACTCCCGAGTGCTAGAAACAATCTTGTTTCTAGCACTTTTCTCACGGCGGAAAGTTTCAGATCTACTTGAATGACTCCAAAAATAAAAGTCATTATTTGAAATATAGCTAGCTATTTTATGTTAAAAATGGTTTGTTTAGATTCTAAAAGGAACACCAAGTGTGTTCCTTTTATTTTATTCTCTTATAGCCTTCTTTTTTGAAATTTTTGATATGTTCTGAATAGTTGGCCAGTTCTCCAAACGTTTTTTTCTCATCGTTGGCTTTATTTAAGGCTTCAACATCTAAGTCTTGGTAGACGATCTTGGTATGAATCATCAGTCCACCCTCTTTCGTCCGACTCACATCTGTTGTATAGCCCGAAATTCCTTTTTTAGGTTCAACAATTTCTTTTTTAATATATTCGAACTCAGAGTCATCTTCAATATTTACATTAAAATTATCAGCCCAAAACTCTTCAGAGATCATTTGATTGGCTCTATGTCGAATCGTCACTCGAAGAAGAATGTCTTTATCTTTTTTCTCATAGGTTTCTTCTCTTTCAATGCTACAAGCTGTTAGTCCTAGAAACACAATGAATGGGACAGCCAACATGAGTCCTTGTTTCAAAATTTTCATAAATACCTACTTCCGTTTCCGAGCAATCAAATGGATTGGGGTTCCTTCAAAGACAAAGGCTTTCCGAATTTGATTTTCCAAGAAACGAAGATAAGAGAAGTGCATGAGCTCTTCTTCATTGACAAAGACCACAAAGGTTGGTGGTTTGGTAGCAACCTGAGTCGCATAGAAGATTTTTAGACGTTTTCCTTTATCTGTCGGTGTCGGATTAATGGCAATGGCATCCATGATGACATCGTTCAAGACAGCTGAAGGAATCCGTGTATTTTGGCTTTCACTGATCTGCTTGATCATATCTGGTAACTTGTGCAAGCGTTGTTTGGTCAAAGCAGAGACAAAGATAATAGGTGCATAAGATAAGTATTGGAATTGATCTCGAATATCATCTTCCCATTGCTTCATGGTGTGGTTATCCTTTTCAAGGGTATCCCACTTATTGACCACGATGATCATCCCTTTCCCAGCTTCATGGGCAAATCCGGCAATCCGCTTATCGTACTCGCGGATTCCTTCTTCTGCGTTCAAGACCATCAAGACCACATCCGAGCGATCGATAGCCCGCATAGCCCTCATCACAGAATATTTCTCTGTATTTTCATATACTTTACCAGATTTTCGCATTCCGGCTGTATCAATCATGGTGTACTCTTGGCCTTCTGCATCGGTGAAATGGGTGTCAATCGCATCCCGCGTAGTCCCTGCTACAGGACTGGCAATGACGCGGTCTTCCCCAAGGATGGCATTGATCAGACTAGATTTTCCGACATTTGGGCGGCCAATCAAGCTGAACTTAATGACATCTGGATTTTCTGGCTCCCGATCCGTCGGAAGGTTTTCAACAATAGCATCCAAGACATCCCCTGTACCAATCCCGTGCACAGATGACACTGGCAAGGGTTCTCCCAAGCCAAGAGCATAGAAATCATAGATGTCAGTTCGCATCTCTGGATTATCGACTTTATTGACTGCTAAAATGACTGGTTTGTGGGTCTTGTAGAGCATCCGAGCCACATACTCATCTGCATCGGTAATCCCTTCTTTTCCAGATACGACAAAGACAATGACGTCTGCTTCATCCATGGCAATCTCCGCTTGGTGCTTGATTTGCTCCATGAAAGGTGCGTCCACGTCATCAATCCCGCCAGTATCAATAATACTAAATTGATGGTTGAGCCACTCAGCCGTTGCATAAATACGGTCCCGAGTAACCCCTTCGACATCCTCGACAATGGAAATCCGCTCACCGGCAATCCGGTTAAAGAGCGTTGACTTCCCGACATTTGGACGTCCTACAATGGCAACAGTAGGTAAAGCCATGGTGTCCTCTTTTCTCTTATTTTTCTAGTTGGTGTTTCTTTAATAATTCTGCCGTAGCAGCTGGTTCTTCCTGTCCAAATTGGGCAGCCAAACGTTGGCTCCAAGTATCCGTTGCCCGTGCCCCAGCATAGGCAGTCTGTACTCGATCAAAGGCTTCAATCACTTCAG
Organism: Streptococcus sp. 1171_SSPC; assembly: GCF_001069335.1. NCBI lineage: Bacteria > Bacillati > Bacillota > Bacilli > Lactobacillales > Streptococcaceae > Streptococcus > Streptococcus sp. 1171_SSPC. The sequence goes on along the minus strand of NZ_JWAK01000032.1, from coordinate 19,895 downwards.
GAGTCTGCTCCTGGTAACTTTCTTTGAAGACAACAGCTTCCAAAGGAAGGCGGGGCTTCACAGGATGGTTCTGATTTGGCACTCCTAAAGCCATCCCAAAGACAGGATAGGTGTAGTCTGGTAAGTTAAATAGTTTCGCCACTTCAGCTGCTTCATACCGAACCAAACCAATAATGACTCCTCCGTAGCCTAGACTTTCAGCAGCCAGCAAGGTATTCTGACCTGCCAAGGCAGCATCTACAGAAGTAATCAATAAATTATCTGGTCCTTCTGGATGGAATTGATCCGTATGCATCCGAACCCCTTTTTCAGCTCGGTTGAGATCTCCTACAAACAGTAAGAAAACAGAGCATTGACGAATCGCCTCCTGAGGGACGAATTGGTAAAGCGCCTCTTTCTTTTCCTGGCTTCTCACTAAGATAATGGAATAAGACTGGAAGTTCTTCCAAGAGGAAGCCATCTGTCCTGCTGTTAGGATCGCTTAAAGGTCATCCTCTTTGATGTCCTCCTCCTTAAAGCGACGGACAGAAGAATGAGATTTCATCAAATCAATTATAGTATTCATCGGCGATTTTCTCCCTCTAGGCGGACTTCTTTAGCAAGGAACTTAATTCGCTCCATGACACGTTTGGCTTGCCAAGTCTCATCTCCATTCCGTGATGTAGCAAAATGACGTTCTAAATCTTCAAAATTGAAATTCGAAGTAAAGAAGGTTGGAAGAATCTCCTGCATCCGGTGTTGCAAAATCACTTGCAAGACTTCATCCCGGACCCAAGGCGACATCTGCTCCGCCCCAATATCGTCTAGAATCAAGATTTCAGCCTTCTTGACCTGATCCAACATCTCTTTAACTTGCCCTGTGTTGATGGCATTTTTGACATCGATGACAAAGCTTGGAAAATGCAAGAGGGTTGAAGAAGCCTGCCGTTTTTCAGACAAGTCATGAGCAAGAGCTGCCATCATATAGCTTTTCCCAACTCCGAAATCTCCGTATAGAAAAATTCCTTTACGAGCTTGAGGATAGGAAGCAACAAAATTGGCCAACTCTTCAAAGGCTCCAAAACGTCCCCGATCATCCAAGTCGACTTTCGCTAAGGAAGCTTCCTTCAAGGTACTTGGCAAGTTAATCAACTGCAAGCGTTTATTGATAGCAGCTTGTTTTTGTGCCTCAATCAACTCAGGTGTCTCTTCATAGGAAACATCCGCATAGCCCTCATTCATGACCAATACAGGCTTATACCCTCTTGCAATATAATCTTCATCCCCTAGGACAAAACGATTCCGTTCACTGATGTATTGGTTAAATTTGGAAATGCTGCGACGGATTTCTGCTTCCGACAAGGCTTCCTTTTGAATAAAGTTTGCAATCTCAGGTTCGGCGAGAATTTGAGCTACCAATTCTTCATAATTGAACTGCTGTGATCGATTCATCTGGGATATGGTTTTCCCTACGCTCTCCATTTACTCCCCTCCTTGATTTAATTTCTCGAGCAAGGCCCGTTTTTGTTGTTCCAAATCAGCCTGTTCTTCCTGGCTGGTCTGATTGGTATAGTTAGGCTGACTCCACTTAGGAACATTGGTTTTTCCAGTCGCTTGTCCACTCTTAGTTGCTTTCTCTTTTGCTTTTTGTGTATGAGAGTCTTGGCGCTGGCGGATCTTCAGGACAGCCTCCTCGGCCGTTTTAATCCCCTCATACGCAAAATCATTCCCAACCTTTAAAGCATATTTTTCATTGAGATTGGCAGAAGCAACCTTATTAAAGGTCAAGAGCAAAATCACGTTTATGACTTCATCTAAGAGACCTAACTGGGCCAAATCAGAAATCACCTTACGCTCAGATTGGGTCACGACAGCCTTACGCGCTTTTTTAATTCCTGCTAAAAATTGGAGACTAGTCCTATTTTTAGCTTCTCGGATAATGGCTCTTTCCTGCGGAGTGAACTCATCCTTACCGTTTTCCTGTGGTTGTTGGGTTAGTTTCTGTCTCATCCGCTTGGTCGAAATGATCAAATTAGCCGCTGTCTCCTTGGCCAAGAGATAGGTCTCATACCAAGTCCAATTCTTCTCTTCTGTGATGGCATAGAGAACCAAGAGGTCTTCTTGTTCGTTCTCAAAACGGAGACCATCTCGCGCCATTAATTGTTTAAAGTGCTCCAAACTGAAGGAAGATGTTTTCTTCTGATGGGTCGAAACTCCATCAATCCCAAAGACAGAGGCAAAGTTCACCTTCCGTTTTTCGCCCTCTGGTTTTTCAGGAAGCAAGTCACGAACTGCCGCTTCTCCTATTTTTTTCTCCAGCAATTTCTGATAAGCAACATTGGCAAAAAATTGATCTGCTTCTAGCGGAGGCACAAATCGGAACTGAAGTCCTTCTTCTGTTTCATAAACCTCTAATAAATTCATGGCAATCAAGCGGTCTAAACTTTCGAGAAAATGAGCGAAACCTAGATCCAGATGATTTAAAACAACAGCAATCAGCCGTTTTTCTTTCCCCTGATCATAGAGACTCAGCAGAAAAGTATATAATTGACTTGCTTGAACACCTAATATTGGTCCATACAGATGCGTAAAGGAGGCTCCTGTAGGCGCCAAATAATTATTCTTCAAGAAAGAAAATGAAGTATTGGGCTTCATCTATTTTTCCTTTTTCTTCTTCGTTCCTTTGGTAATCTGTTTTAAGAGACTTTCCAATTCACCAACATCCTTGAAACTACGATAGACACTCGCAAAGCGGACATAGGTAATTTCGTCCAACTCTGCTAACTCGTCCATGACCAGTGATCCAATATAGTCACTCTGGATCTCATTTTCACTCTGGCTTCGAATCTTTTGTTCGATGCGACCCACAATTTCCTCAATTTCGTCACTCGATACGGGACGTTTCTGAGCTGATCGAATGATCCCATTAAATATTTTATCTCTAGAAAACTGTTCCCGGGTGCCATCTTTTTTCACCACAACAAGAGTCCGCTCTTCTACTCGTTCATAAGTGGTGAAGCGATGATGACATTCATCACATTCTCTTCTTCTACGAATCGTTTTCCCATCTTCTGCCTGGCGACTATCTACAACACTAGACTTGTTTCCGCCACATTTTGGACACCGCATGGACACCCTCCTTATCGTTTCTTAATACTTTATTCTATCATATTTAGGGCTAAAGTGAAAGAAAGCGAAACAAAGAAAATCCCTAGCCTCCTAATGGCATAGGGATTTGAATCTTATGGTAAATACAAGTCAGCTGACAAACCATAATGGTCGCTGACGAGAGGTTGGTTGGAACCATCAAACACAACTTCTAGTCGTTCGATAACCCATTCTTTTGAAGTGAAAACATAATCAATCCGCAAAGGTACCTGATTATCATCCCATCCATCAATTCCAGGACCTACTGTGTAAGTCCCCTTAGTCTGACGGGCTTCAATAAAGCTATCTTGAAGAGCTAGAGGACTCGCTAAAATGGCCTCATAACCCTCTTGACCAGCTGGATTATTAAAATCTCCGGCTAAGATTAAGGGTTTCTGCAATTGGCTGAAACGCTCTTCTAAACGTGCCCACTCTTGTTGGAAACCTTTGTCCCACCAAGATAGATGGACACTGGCAACCGCAATTTCTTTCCCATCAACTTGGGTTTCTGCAATGGCAATCCGTCGTGTATGATAATCTGTTGGATCATTCACATCTGAAACCAAGAGTTCGCTTGCCTGGATTGGGGTACGTGATAGAACCGCCACGCCTTCATGATAACGGTCATAGCCGATATGGTTGTAAGCCCAGGTCCAGTGATAGCTTAATCCTTCTTCTTCTAATTTTTCAACTAAACAACGAACATAGTGATCCTGATGGATCGGCTCCGCAGAAGGAGTTGGATGATATAAGTCATTAACTGGAACAACTGGACTTTCGATGGCCTGATTGATTTCTTGGAAACAAATCAGATCGTATTTCTTTTCAAGAATGTCTGTTAATAAGTCCTCAAATTTTTGTTGGGGATTTTCTTCCATCCAACTATGAGTGTTCAAAGTCAAAAATTTCATGATCCTACTCTCCTAATAGAGAATTCCCTGTATCCGATGGATACAAGGAATGACTCTCATAGATTATAATTCAACCTTGGCAACCACAGCATCTGCTGGAAGTTGACCAGTTTGTGTAAGAGTGACAGATTGAATAGCTGCAGCATTTGTGAAGACTACAACTGTTGACGTTGCACGTCCAGCTTCACGAATAGCATCCAAATCTGCTTCTACTAATAAATCTCCCGCTGCCACTGTTTGACCTTCTTCTACCTTCACTGTGAAAGGTTTTCCTTCCAAACTTACAGTATCAAGACCGATATGAACGAGAACTTCAAGACCAGATTCTGTTACCAAACCAAGTGCGTGTTTGGTAGGGAAGACGCTTGTCACCTTACCAGCTACTGGTGAAACAATCTGACCATTTGCTGGTTCAACTGCAAATCCGTCACCCATCATTTTTTGTGAGAAGACTGGATCTTGAACTTTTTCTAATTCAATGACTTGTCCTTCAGCAACTGAGTGAACTTCTTCTGTCACCCCTTTAAAGCTGACTTCTGCTTGTTGAGAAGATGCTTTTTGACTTGGGAGAGTTTCAGGAATCACTTCACCTGAGTCTAACAAATCTTGGATATCTGATTTCAATACGTCCGCTTTTGGACCGTAAATCGCTTGAACCCCTTGTCCTTTCATGACAAGTCCCATCGCACCTTCAGCCTTCCACTGTTCTTCTGTTCCAACTTTAGTTTCGTCTTTAACAGTCACACGAAGGCGAGTCATACATGCATCCACATCTACGATGTTGGCACGTCCACCAAGAAGGTTGATAACATTAACTGCTTGTGAAGCAGCGGCCACTTTACCTGAAGTTTCAGATGCTTCTGCATCTCCTTCAGCTTGTTCGTAGTTTCCGTTACGTCCAGGAGTTGCGTAGTTAAATTTCTGGATCATGAAGTTTGCAATGAAGTACATGATCACTGCAAAGAGAACAGTTACCCAGATGAAGTTAATGATATCCATACCAATACCCGCTTTAATGGTCATTGGTGTACGAGTTAAGAACTCAATTGATCCAAATGAATGGACACGTAGATTGACGATATCTGCCATCGCGAAGGCTGCACCTTGTACCACTGCATATACGAGGTAAAGAGGCATAGCTACAAACATAAACATGTACTCGATTGGTTCTGTAACCCCTGTAAGGAAGGTTGCAAGAGCAGTCGCAATCATCATCCCTTTGTATTTGTGTTTCTTATCAGGGTCTACATTACGATAGATAGCAAGAGCAACCCCCATCAAGATACCAAATGAACCGATCATTTGTCCTACTTTGAAACGAGCAGGTGTGAAGGTATCTAACAAGTGTTGGTAAGTAGCAGGATCAGAAACTTTTGTATTTCCTAAGTCAGTCACCCAAGCTAACCAAAGTGGGTCTTGACCGAATACAGTCGAACCTTTTGAGATACCAGAAAGCACTTCATAGGTACCACCCAATTGTGTATAGTTGATTGGGATGGTCAACATGTGGTGAAGACCAAATGGAAGCAAAAGACGTTCTAGAGTACCAAAGGCAAATGGTGCAATAATTGGTGCTGACTCTTTTGAGTTAGCGATCCAGATACCAAAGTTGTTAATTCCTGTTTGGACTACTGGCCATAAGAATGACAAGACAAGAGCCACAATTACAGAACGAAGGATAACGACAAATGGAACAAACCGTTTCCCGTTAAAGAATGATAGGGCATCTGGTAACTTGCGGTAGTTGTAGTATTTATTAAAGGCTGTTGCCCCTACAAAACCGGCAATAATACCAACGAAAACTCCCATATTCAAGGCAGGTGATTCTAAAACACTCGTAAAGTAATCAGCAACCTTGATAGATCCACCAAGAAGAGTATGAACTTGTGCTTTTGGATCTTTCAGCATATCTCCTGTTACACCGAACATCACACCAGTGATACGGTTAATCAGGATAAAAGATAGACCTGCTGCAAAGGCACCACCAGCACGTTCTTTTGCCCAGCTACCACCGATAGCCAATGCAAAGAGAATGTGAAGGTTAACGATAACTCCCCAACCGATTTGTTCAAGAACACCACCGGTAGTTACCAAGAAACCAAGTTCTGGATTAATCATTGCAATCGTTTTACCAAGACTGATCATCAGACCTGCCGCCGGCATAACTGCAACGACCACCATCAACGCTTTACCGAATTTTTGCCAAAATTCAAAGCTAAATAGACTTTTGAATGATTGTTTATTCATCATTCGACCTCCTTATAAAATTGAAATGCCCGAATATAAGAAAACGTTTGCATATCACGGTTACTATTATACCACTTTTTTTTCATTTGTAAAGCCCTTACATCTATATTTTTAATTCACAATCTTTATAGATAAAGCTCTTGAAAAGCCTATAATACAAGCAAACGTTTGCTCCTTTCACAATTTTTTAAAATTTTTTTAAAAAAAATTTTAAAAAATTTCTTCTTCCTTCCTTTTCCTTTTTGACAAACAAAAAATCCCTTTGAGATTTCTCATCAAAGGGAATGTTGTTATTCTTGCATTTGGTAGCCGACACCTCGGACAGTTTTGATATAGCTCTTTTGTCCTGGGAGATCTATTTTTCCACGAAGATAGCGAATATAGACATCAACGATATTGGTTTCTGCTGTACTCTCATACTTCCAGACACGCTCCAGCAATTGCTCCCGACTAAGGACATGCTTACTTCCCATCAAAGTCGCTAACAAATCATACTCACGACGTGTCAAGTCAATTACTTCCTCTCCCCGATACACCATATGATTCTCGAAATCAATTCGTAAATTCCGATAGGAAGTAGGAACTTTCATCTGATTACAATGTTGGTCAATAAAATCACGGCCTCTAAAAATAGCGATGATTTTCTCAACTAAATCACTGATCACGAATGGTTTGATAACATAAGACACTGCAAATCGTTGGATACTCTCCATATGCTCAGAAATTTTCTCACGACTATCTAAGACAATCAAGACTGCTGCAGGACGAATCTTACTCAGGCGTTGAGCAAAATCTTCCCCACTCATATCTTCTAGTTCGTAATTGAGAAGAATTAAATCATATTCTGTAGCCTGCAGGAGTTTCAAGGCGATTTCCCCTTGTTCTACCAAATCAACTACATAGCCTGCTTTTTGAAGTTCTAAATCAATAAAGCGCGCTAAATTCTTTTCATTTTCTACTAGTAATATCCGCTTTGTCATAACCTACAATTATTTTTCGTCGTACCAAGAATAGTGGAAGGTACCTTCTTTGTCCTTACGTTGGTATGTGTGAGCACCAAAGTAGTCACGTTGCGCTTGGATCAAGTTCGCTGGAAGATCCGCTGAACGGTAGCTATCAAAGTAAGTGATGGCTGCTGAGAAGGTTGGTACTGGTACACCTGCTTGTACAGCAAGAGCTACAATGTCACGAACAGACTGTTGGTACTTAGCTGTTACATCCAAGAAGTACTCGTCCAAAAGAAGGTTAGCAAGATCTGCATCACGGTTGTATGCATCTGTGATCTTTTGCAAGAAACGAGAACGGATGATACAGCCATCGCGCCAGATAGATGCGATGTCTGCAAATGGCAAGTTCCAGTTGTTTTCTTTAGAAGCGACACGCAATTGCGCAAAACCTTGTGCGTATGAGATGATTTTTGAGAAGTAAAGGGCTTGGCGGATCTTTTCGATCAACTCAGCCTTGTCTCCTTCAAATTTGAAAGCAGCTGGTTTTGGAAGCACCTTGCTAGCGTGTACACGTTCTTCTTTGTAAGTGGAGATGTAACGTGCAAATACTGACTCAGTAATGAGTGACAATGGCACACCAAGGTCAAGCGCTGATTGGCTAGTCCATTTACCAGTTCCTTTATTTCCTGCAGCATCCAAGATGTAGTCAACGATTGGGCCATCTTGACCTTCGTCTTCTTTGCGTCCAAGGATATCCGCAGTGATTTCGATCAAGTAGCTGTCCAATTCACCCTTGTTCCACTCAGTGAAGATTTCAGCCATGTCTTGAGCTGAAAGGCCCAGCAAGTGTTGCATCAAATCATAGCTTTCTGCGATCAATTGCATATCACCATACTCGATACCGTTGTGGACCATTTTCACGTAGTGACCAGCTCCATCAGGACCGATGTAAGTCACACATGGTTTACCATCTTCTGGTGCTTTTGCAGAGATTTCTTCAAGAACATCTGCTACCAATTCATAAGCTTCTTTTTGTCCACCAGGCATGATAGAAGGACCTTCAAGGGCACCTTTTTCACCACCAGAAACACCTGTACCGATAAAGTTGATACCTGAGTTCGCCAACTCTTCATTACGACGGATTGTATCTTTGTAGAACGTATTTCCTCCGTCGATCAAGATATCGCCTTTGTCCAAATGTGGAAGAAGGGCTTGGATAGTTGCGTCAGTACCAGGTCCTGCTTGAACCATGAGCATGATCCGACGTGGTTTTTCGATTGAATTTACGAAGCTTTCAATATCATAGCTTGGCACGAAGTTCTTTTCAGGATGGCAAGCAACAACATCTTCTGTTTTTTCTTTACTACGGTTATAGATAGCAACTGTGTATCCACGAGATTCAATATTAAGGGCAAGGTTACGACCCATTACGGCCATACCAACAACACCAAAGTTTGCTTTTGTCATGTGACACTCCTCTTTATAGTTTGCCTATATTCTACCATTTTTTGACATCAAATGAAAGTAGAAAATCATCCCCTGCCCCTTCATGTAGAAAGATAGCTCCTATCTACTTTGAAGCAAAGAACAAAAAGTGCCTGAGTTACAGTTCTCAGACACTTTCCAATCGATTCTACTCATCGGCTTTAGAAGTTCATTCATTGGCTTCAAGAATTCTCACTACTTGTTGACCTGCATCATTTCTAGCTTCGACTTACTGCCAGAAAAGGACATTCAATTCCTGTTCCAGCACCCTATCTTCACCTTCCTTCAGCGAGCCTCTTGTCAAAGATTATTCTTCTCCGTCAAATAATCCTTGAAGACCAGCAAAGGGACTATTTTCTTCTTTCTTAATCGCTTGAGCTTCTTGGTACTCTTCCTCTGTCATGATCTTCCAATCATTGCCTTCGATAAACCCTTGTCCAGCCTCCTCTTCTGGAGTGAGGACCTTGAGAGGAATATTAAGCAGGATATTATCCGCTACGCTTTCACTCAGGTCAATTCTGCCCCCTTCAATAGGAAGAATCAGATCTTCCTCAAGAGCCTCGATATCTGCATCAGACTGTACATCCTCAGCGAACACCTCTGTCACAGGGTAGCTTTCTTGGAGTTCAACAGGTTCCATGCTTCGACTAGATGCCAAAACGATGGTGTAGTTCAACTGGTAATCCAAGACATAAAGACCTGTATCATGAGCTACTCGACCTGTCGCTGTCACATTCTTCAAATCAAGAATTTCTGGATTACGCTTTTGCAATTCTCTTAACAAATCCAACTCTTGAGCAAATGCTAGTCCTTCAGGATTTTTACGGATTTCTTGTGTAAATAAATTCATTCTATTGTCCTCAAATCTTCTAGATACTACTAGTATATCATGAAGCTGTCCCTTCAACCAAGATGTCTCCTCAAAAATTTGTTATAATCATGAAAAAGATACAGAGACTAGGCAAATTGGTGTTGTACACAAGGGTCCCACATCTCTTGAACAAAAGATGGTCACTTGCTAGGGCATTGATCAATGTTAGATAGAGGAGAATTCATGAAAGAAATCGGAGCAGTTTTTCGGCAAATACGTGAAAGTCGCCACATCTCTTTAGAGGAGGCTACAGGTGGTGAATTTTCGCGCTCCATGTTATCTCGATTTGAAAGGGGGGAAAATGACCTGACGACGCAACGGTTTTTTCAGGCCCTTCAACAAATCAAAACCAGTCTCAGTGAGTTTTCCCATCTAGCTGGAATCGATCAGCACTCTTTTATTCCCAAATTGTTGAAAGAGCACTATGAAAACATGAGCTTGGAACATGATCAAGCCTTGTACCAAAGCTACCAGCTAGCCTATCAGAAAGATCACAAAAAAGAAGACTTATTAGCCAGCATTATTCTCAAGGCCCAAATGCTTGGCAACTATCCTGAGGTGGAGTTAGCCGTTAGCCAAGAGGAACTAGATTTCCTCCATGACTATCTCTTCTCTGTCACGATCTGGGGGAATTTTGAATTGAACCTATTCTCCCTGACCTCTCCTCTTTTCTCTAGTCAGCTCTATCGACAATACACAGAGGAGTTGGTTCAACGTGAGGATTTCAAACTTCTCCTAGACTCCTCTCGTCCTGCCCTTAACTCTATTTTTCTTAATGGCTTCTTTCTGGCCATTAGTTCAAATGAATTTGAAGATGCATCTTATTTTGACCATCTGATTAACGACCACTTTTACTCTGAAAACGAAGCCTACCTTCGGACGGTTTATCTCTACGCCAAAGGAGAATTTCTCTATCGAAAGGGAGAGAAAGAAATTGGTCTTGAAAAGATGGAGCAGGCCATTCAGGTCCTATCCATTCTTGATTGCAAGGACAGCACCAACTACTACAAACAGAGCATGCAAGAACTGATCAAGGAAGCCTGAAAAGAGAGTGGGACAGAAATCGGTAATTCGTTAGAATTCGATTTCG
>NZ_JWAK01000032.1:0-9118 GCF_001069335.1 Streptococcus sp. 1171_SSPC | reverse complement strand
AATCCAAAGACAATTGAGAGGCTAGGACTTTTGTCCCAGCCTCTTTTTGTTGAAAATATGCAACATTTTGATTTTCTTGTTTTTGAGGTCTACAATAGAACCATCAAGCAAAGAAAGAAGGTTCCTTCCATGATGACCAAACTAAAAAGATACTTCCTTCATTTGTTTCTCAAGCATACCAGCGTCTACCTAAAAGATCAGAAACTTCTTCTCTCTGAAGAGGAGAAATTGGAGGTCTTTAAACAGATTGTTCGATCCATCAAACAAGTCCTAGCAACTGTTCACACGAAGGGGGAAGGTTTATGAAACTCTTAGCTCGTAATAAAATTTTTGCCTTACTCAGTCTTTCTCGCTTTTTGAATACCCTTGGTGCTGCCATCTACAATCTGGTCTTTGTGGTCTTTGCTGCCAGCATGCCGCAACCGAGTCTGGCAGTTGGCATTGCCAATCTCATTGTGTTTATTCCTAGCCTCTTTAGCATTTTTGTTGGGATGAAGGCTGACCATACGAAGAAAAAAGCTAACTGGTTGATCCGCATCGGCTTTCTCCAAGCCATCCTCTTCATCCTTATTGCTCTCATGACCAAGATTCCGGGTTACCTAGCCTTTTCGATTGTTTGCTTCTTAAACATTGTTTCAGATTGTTTGAGTGATTATCGCGGAGGCTTGCAACTCCCCATCATGAAAAAGAACATCTCTAGCGAGGATTTGATGGAGGCCTACTCCTTCAATCAACTACTTAGTATGGTCTGCTCGATTTCTGGACAGGCCCTAGGGGTTTGGCTGCTAGCTATCAGCCATCAACATTTCGCCCTGGTCGCTTCGATCAATGCAGTGACTTTTCTCCTGTCTTCCACTTGTCTCCTGATGAGAAAAAAGCAGCTGACACATGACCCCGTCATTGAGCCCCAAAATAAGAATTCTTTGGTACACGAATGCCAAGAGATGTACCAGAACTCCAAAAGTATTTTTGCAGATGAGGAGATCCACCACTTTGGCAAGTTGCTCTTCTCATTGGTTCTCATAAATGCCCTAGGGGGGTCCATCTCTGGCATCTACAATCTGCAACTGCTTCACTCCACCTTCTTTCAGTTGAACTTTAGCCAATCCCTCTTGATCTTAGAAGCTGTGACTATTTTAAGCATGGTCTGGGCTAGTCTGACACCCCACGATTATTTTTCCAAGCAAACCCTCCACCATATCCTCCTGTGGATAGCAGGTGGGCTGACTATGCTTGGGCTCACAAATATTCTGGTGCACTGGGATTTCCTTTCCCTTCTACTCATCACTTTCCTTGGCTATCTTGTTGCAAAAATCAACCCAAAAGTTTCCAGTCTTTTAATGAGTAAATTACCCGCTGAAAAATTAGCTTCTACCTCTAGCTTTTTGGGACTGATGGTCAGCTTTGCCATGCCACTTGGGACAGCTCTCTTTTCTAGTCTAGCTATCTGGAGCCTTCCCCTAGCTTGGGGGATCTTTGCTATCCTTGGTTTCACTACCCTCCTCTTAACAACTAAATAAAAAACCCACCATTGGGTGGATTGAGCTTAAAGACAAAATTATCTTTTATACAATTCTATTAACTTCTATAAAGATAAATACTTTTTATTCTTTAGAGTTATTCAATCATCTACTGAAACTTTCCGCCGTGAGAAAAGTGCTAGAAACAAGGTTGTTTCTAGCACTCGGGAGTTTTGGAACCTTAGGTCCAAAACTAAGTCATGGAACTTCATAGAAGTTCGCTGACGTCCGTACTCACCCAAGGAAAGGTTCTAAGATGATTGTGTCTTCAATCTGAATCCACTGTTTGGTGGATTTTTTTACATATTTCTTAATCTTTCAACCCGCTCAGCAATGGGTGGGTGGGTATAAAAGAGCTTTTGAAAGCCGGATTCTTTTTTAGGATCGTTGATAAAGAGAGCACTACTTGCACTATCAACTTCTCGTTGCATAGGCACACTGTTATCCAGCTTCAAAAGAGCATTAATCATCCCTTGAGGATTCCGTGTTAATTCAACACTGGAGGCATCCGCTAGGAACTCCCGTTGACGAGAAATGGCTAACTGAACCAAAGTCGCCGCTAATGGCGCTAAAACGATAGCAATCAAGGAAAGGATCAGAATAATAATTTCTAAACCACTGCCCCCTTCGCGATCATCATCCCGTCTACGGCCACCGCCCCACCACATCATACGGCCACCAATACTAGAGAGCATGGTGATGGCACTAGCAAGGGCAACCGCAATCGTGGAGATGCGGATATCGTAATTGCGAATATGGCTGACTTCGTGTCCGATGACTCCCTCCAATTCCTCACGGTTCATCACAGCTAGAAGACCTGTCGTTGCTGCAACAGCAGCATTTTGAGGATTGGATCCTGTCGCAAATGCATTCATCGAAGGATCATCTACAATATAAACTCGAGGCATAGGGATTTGAGCTACCATAGCCATATCTTGGACAATATGGTAGAGTTGAGGGGCTTGCTCTTCGGTCACCTCACGCGCTCCGTTCATCCGCATGACGACCTCGGTTGATTGGAAAATCATGCTAAAGGCATAAATCCCACCAATAATCAAAGCTAGGATGACGCCACCAAGTGAGGAGCCTAACCAGAGGTAGCCAACGGCTGCTCCGATGAGAGCCAAGAGTATGAAAAAAGCAATAAGGAGAATCCAGGTTCTCCTTTTATTGCTTGCAATTTGGTCAAAGAGCATATTAGTCTCCTAATCCGCTAAAGTCCACCTTTGGTACTGCTTTTTCTTCTTCAGGCACTTGAAGGAACTCGGCTTGTTTGAAGCCAAACATTCCAGCAATCACATTTGTTGGGAAAGTTTCCAACTTGACATTGTAGTTGCTTGTGACACTGTTGTACAATTGACGAGCATAAGAAATTTTGTTTTCTGTGTTAGTCAATTCTTCTTGCAATTGCATAAAGTTGGTGTTGGCTTTCAAGTCTGGGTAGTTTTCAGCCACCGCAAAGATACCTGCCACTTGACGTGAAAGAGCATCACTTGCTGCCATGGCTTCTGCAGGTGAAGAAGCTTGCGCTACTTGTTGGCGAAGTTGAGTCACTTTTGCTAGTGTATCTCCTTCGTACTTGGCATAGCCTTTAACGGTTTCGATCAAGTTTGGAATCAAGTCATTCCGACGTTTCAATTGTACATCAATTTGACTCCAAGCTTCACGAGTCTGCATGCGGCTTTTCACCAAACCGTTGTAAACTCCAACAATTAAAAATGCGAGGACCACAAGGACCCCAAGAATAATCCAAATCATTTTATTGAATTCCTTTCATTTCTTTAGTACCAGTATATCAAATTTCCCTTATTTTGTGGTAAAATTATCTTATGAAACCAGAAGAATTTTATGTCCGTTTAGCCGACCTTGGCTTCCCATTAACTAATCGACAAAAAGAGCAATACGAACGCTATTTCGAGCTCCTCGTGGAATGGAATGAGAAAATTAATCTCACTGCCATCACAGAAAAAGACGAAGTCTATCTCAAGCATTTTTATGATTCTATCGCTCCCATTTTACAAGGTTTGATCGAAAATCAACCCATCCGTCTCTTGGATATCGGAGCTGGTGCTGGCTTTCCCAGCCTACCAATGAAGATCCTATTCCCTGAGCTAGATGTGACCATCATTGATTCCCTCAATAAGCGAATCAATTTCCTTCACTTGCTGGCTGAAGAGTTGGGCTTGAGCGGAGTACATTTCTACCATGGACGAGCTGAGGACTTTGCACAAGACAAGGCCTTTCGTGCCCAATTTGATATCGTAACTGCCCGCGCGGTTGCCCGCATGCAGGTTCTCTCTGAACTGACCATCCCTTACCTGAAAGTAGGGGGACGTCTCCTCGCTCTCAAGGCCAGCAATGCTCCAGAAGAATTGGAAGAAGCCAAAAATGCCCTCAATCTGCTATTTAGTAAGGTTGAAGACAATCTACAATATGAATTACCAAATGGGGATCCACGCTATATCACTCTTGTAGAAAAGAAAAAAGAAACCCCCAACAAATACCCAAGAAAAGCAGGTATTCCCAACAAGCGACCATTATAAGATGATACTAAAAAGAAGCTGACAGTTGTCAGCTTCTTTTTGAATAAACTAATTTTTTTAACTCTTGCTCTAGGGTATGGTAGTGATGGCGTTCTAAATGAACTCCCTTGGTCGCCACAACCATACTTGCAAAACGGTTGGCAAAAGTTAAGGCATTCTCCACATCTAGCCCTTTCAAAGATGCCACTATAAAGGCTCCCAGATGACTATCTCCTGCTCCTACAGTATCAACGACTTCTGTCGGAAATCCGGCCACCTCGTAGAACCTACCATCGTATGCGATCGCTCCTTTTTCTCCCAAGGTGACGATGACTAACTGCCCCGTTCTTTGGTAGAGCTTCTTAGCTGCGTCAGCAATCTCTTCACAAGCCGAAAAAGCCTTGGCTTCTGCCTCATTGACATGGAGAATGGGGTGGAGATCATAGATGGCTTCCAAACGCTCCTCGGGAATCAAGAGTCCTCGAGGTCCTGGTGCAAAGATGACTTGACCTTTGATTTTTGACACAGATTGAATCAGTTCCAATCCAGTCGGCTCTTCTACTTCAAGGCCACAGAGATAAATAAAATCGTAGCTTTCCTGCTCCAGAGACTGGAGCCATTCCTTCTGAAAACTATATTCTACTCCATGATCTGATAAAAAGGACCTCTCACCATCCGACTCAATAAAGCAATAACAACAACCATTTGCTCCGGTTACTGAGATTGGAGTCTGGATACCCAGCCTCTCGAGTTCTGCCTTGACAAAGTCCCCGTAGACACCTGTCCCCACTGGCGAGATGAAATCAACATTTTGACCTAAAGCATGAAGCACTGAAGTGACATTAAAGGCACACCCTCCAAGTGACCAAGTCTGCTCATGGATATGGGCGTCTCCTTCACGACTCGGTAGTCGATCCAGATAGACCATAACATCACAAACAGTTGAACCAATCACTAAGGCTTTTGACATGGTTTTCCCCCTCCTATTCTCTATCCTCAACATGGAAAAATAACCAGCACCGGATCGTACTGGTTAGTAAAACTAATCACCCCGATAGATCGGTTGCGGTCCAAATGTTTGGGAAACCGGCATGATTTCAATGCGGTTGACATTGACATGCTTGGGTTGTTGGATGAGCCAAGCCACAGTGTTGGCAATGTCTTCAGGCTGAATGGCATGGGCATCTCGATAGAGAGCTTCTACCCGTTTTTCATCTCCTTTAAAACGAACCTCCGAAAACTCGGTCCCTTCGCAGAGACCAGGCTCAATATTGGTCACCCGAATTCGTTTTCCAGCTAGGTCCGCTCGTAGGTTTAGAGAGAATTGTTTAACGAAGGCCTTGGAAGCACCATAAACATTGGCCCCTGGATAAGGCACCGTCCCTGCAGTTGATCCCATATTGATGACATATCCATCATTTCGTTCCACCATTTGGGGGAGGATTTTCCGGGTCAAATAGGTCAGACCGATAATATTGGTCTGAATCATGGTCAACCAATCTGCAAGCTCTGCTTCATGAGCTGGGGCGAGGCCTAGGGCCAAGCCAGCATTATTGACCAAAACATCCACTCTCTCCCAAGCTTTTGGCAAACTGGCAAGTGCATGATCCACCTGAGAAAAATCCGTCATATCCATTTGAAGGGGATAAAAAGCTTCTCCCAGCTCTTCTTGAAGAGCCTGTAGTTTTTCAATGCGTCTAGCAGCGCCAATCACGCGATGCCCATCGGCAACTAAGCGGTGACAAATGGCTTGGCCAAAGCCAGCAGATGCTCCCGTTACTAAAATTGTTTCTGCCATTTTCTTACCTCCAAGGATTATAGAAGCGACCTTTGTTTACCCAAATCAGGACGATACTCAAGATCACCATGAAGATTGACCCCAAGATAATCAAGCGATCACGAGTGGTCATCTCCTGATAGGTGTACCAGGTCCGTTTTTTATTTTTTCCAAAACGACGCAGTTCCATGGCCGTAGAGATCGTTTCAATCCGCTCCAAAGAACTAAAAATCAAGGGAGAAATCATCTGAAGATTTCCCTTCACCCGTTGGACAAAGTTGGCCTTTTTGGACAACTCCAAGCCTCTTGCTTCTTGCGAGAGCTTGATAATCTGGTATTCCTCCTGCACATCTGGAATATAGCGCAAGGTCAAGCTCACTGAGTAAGCAATCTTGTAGGACACCCCAATCTGGTTGAGACTCGAAGCAAACTGACTGGGATGGGTGGTCATCAAGAAAATGAGAGCTAAGGGAATGGTACACACATACTTCAAAGCTAGGTTGAAGAGATAAAATAACTCTTGGGCTGTAATACTATATGCCCCTAAACCATCTAGAAGAACTGTCTTTGCTCCATAGATTTCTACCCCATATTGAGGGGCAAAAAGATAGACCATCAAGACATTTAGCAGGGCAAAAGCTAAGGCAAAACTCAGAACAAAGGAGATGTCTTTCAAACGAATGCCTGAGGTTGCAAATAAGGAGAGGGCACCTAGACCAATGACCAACAATAAGCGAGTATCGTAACTCAACATGGCAGCTAATGATACCAACAATAAGAAAAGAAGCTTGCTAGCGCCTGATAGGCGATGCAGAAAACTGGTTCCGGCATGGTAGCCGACTAAGCGATTATTCATGACCTTCCCCCTTCTGATTCATATAAAACTGGGTCAAGGCAAGAGGATCGACACCAAGTCGATTTGCCAAGGCGAAAATAGATGTTTCTTTCAAATTAGCCCGTCTCAAAATTTCTGGTTGGGTCAAGAGCTCTGCCGGTGTCAAATCAGCCAAAACCTGCCCATCCATGACCACGACTGCCCGGTCCGAATAATCCAGCATGAGCTGCATATCATGGGTAATCATGACAATGGTATGGCCTTTTTGATGGAGTTCATCAAGGAAATCCATAATTTCCGTATAGTTTCGTTGGTCCTGACCAGCCGTCGGCTCATCGAGGACCAGAACATCTGGTCCCAAGACAAGGATAGAGGCAATGGTCACCCGCTTTTTCTGGCCATAAGACAGAGCAGAGATCGGCCACTTACGAAATTCGTAGAGACCACAGGTTTTCAAGGCTTGATGGACACGACTTTCGATCTGGTCCTCTGGAACATTTCTCAAGCGAAGACCCAGGGCCACCTCATCAAAAATCATGTTGGTCGAGATCATCTGGTTAGGGTTTTGCAGGACATAGCCCACGCGCTCTGCCCGCTCCTTGACACTATCCCCCTTGATATCCTCTCCCTTTGAGAAATAGGTTCCTTCCGTCTGGATGAAGCCACAAATCGCCTTAGCAAGGGTTGATTTTCCAGCCCCATTTTTACCAACAATAGCCAACCGTTGGCCTTTTGGAATGGTTAGAGAAAGATCTTTTAGAATGGGCTGGCTTTCTCGATAGGCAAAGTTCAAATGACCAAGTTCTAGGATTGTCTCTGCCTCTGCTCCTTTTTCAAAATGAGGAGTTGGGATATCCACTGATAAATCCCCAAGTGGTAATTTTTCTACCTTGTCCAAATGCGGTAGCTTGCTGATATCCTGGCCTAACTGGCGAAGAGTCGTTAAATAGAGGGGTTCACGAATCCCATTTTCAGCCAGCAGTGTGGTCCTCAACAACTCATCTGGGCTCCCATTAAAGAGAACTTGCCCTTGATTGATCAAGATGACCCGATCAATGGGACGGTAGAGTACATCCTCCAAACGGTGTTCGATAATAATGGTTGTCGTCCCCTGCTCTTCATGAATCTGATCAATCAGATCTATGATATCCTGACCCGATTTGGGATCTAGATTAGCCAATGGCTCATCAAAGAGCAGGATCGGACTTTCGTCAATCAGGACACCCGCCAAGCTAACCCGTTGTTTTTGCCCACCAGATAAATCTTGAGGCCGATTGCCCAAGAGCTTGCTCAAATCTAAGCGCTCCGCCCAGGTATGGACCCGGGATTTCATGCTTTCCAGCTCCACCATATCGTTTTCAAGGGCAAAAGCCAAGTCTTCTGCAACACTGAGACCAATAAACTGACCATCTGTATCCTGCAAGACCGTACTGACCAAATGAGATTTCTCATAAATACTGAGATCAAAGGCTTCTTTCCCCTGAATGAGGAATTGCCCACTACTGGTTCCCTTATAGATATTAGGGATAATCCCATTTAAGCACTGGCCAATGGTTGACTTTCCAGAGCCAGATGGCCCGACAATCAGGACCTTTTCCCCCTTATAAATGGTTAAGTTGATATTTTTCAAAGTTGGCTCAGACTGTGCCTTGTATTGGAAGGAAAAATCCTTCAATTCAATCATTGTTTCTTTCATTTAGTTCGCCTTTTCCCATAAGAGCGCAAATTGGATGGCCAAATCCGCGATTCGATCCTTGCTATCTAAATCCTCATGACTAGATAAGGTTCGGATATCCCATTTTTCTTCCGAGAGGTGGTCTGCTGCGTAGAAGAAATGGCAGAGCTCAAAGTCCCGAAAAGCTGCTAAGGCAGCTACTGCAGAACACTCCATATCCACACAGATAGCTCCTGCTTCCATTCGTCGCTTCATCTTGTCGATGGTTTCCCGATAGGGAGCATCTGTCGTCCACACTTTTCCTGACTGATAGGAAACCTTGTGACTATCCAGAAAAGCTTGGAAGAGAGGAAGACTTTCCTTATTTACTTCCACTTCATCACTAGCTGGAAGATAGTGGTAGCTGGTCCCTTCGTCGCGAAGAGCAGCCGTTGGAATGATGATGGAGGTCGCCTCAATATCTTGGTCCAAAACCCCACAGGTCCCAAAGAGCACTAGTTTTTCCATCCCAAATTGAATCAAATCCTCTATAATCCCTACACAGGAAGCAGCCCCAACTGGTGCATTAAAGACAGCAATCTGTTGGTCTTCAATCGTAATCCCATAGACTAAGACTTCAAAGTTGGAAATGGAAGTTCTTGTAATGACCTCATGTTCATAATTTTCAAGGAGACGCGCAAAAGTTACTCTTGAAAAGCAAGAGATGACTACTTTGGGAAATCCTTCAATTGGTTCGTGTCGGTCTTGTGGGTTGATAATCGCCTGTCGATTGGCATCAAATTCTTCTAA
>NZ_JWAK01000031.1:50561-71708 GCF_001069335.1 Streptococcus sp. 1171_SSPC | reverse complement strand
TGCAGGGGGCATCTAAATCAACAGGAAAAAGCCTTGAAATCAGGGCTTTTTTTGCTTGTCATTTTGTTTTTTGTGCCAAATTTTGTACCAAATAATATATATTCACAAAATAAGCGAGTCTCATTCAAAGACTCGCTAGTTATCTAACACCTCGTTTTCATCGAAAAAACCACCGCGTGGGTGGTTCCTTTCTATCAATCGTCAAACACTCCGCCTGTGAGTTGGTACATGAGATAAATGTGCTCCAGAACTTTGACTTTATCCATATGATCCACATCTTTAAAGCCTCCTAATGCCAGGAGCGGCACAAAACCGAAACATTCATCGTAGGCCAATTGCCCATGTTTGGCAACAGCTTTTTTGTAGAGTGGAATATCGAAATAATCGTCTTTGAAATCTTCATCATCAACATACTCTATGAAACGATCCATACGCTTAATCATAATATCCAAATCCTGAATATTGTATTGAACAATTCCCACGTAGGCGTTCTCTTCCCAGGTAATAATATCTCCAAATGCTGTTACGAACATAGGAAAAGCAACATCTCCTCTGAAATAACTATCTTGAAGAAGTTCAAGATAGTCAACTGGATTGATGACTTTTAGATAACCATCTAAGAAAGTTCCCAGACCATCCTGTTGCCAAATTTGAACCAACTCAGCAGGGACTTGGTTCTTGTATTTTTCAATCACTTCTTGGGGCACATCTGCCACTTTTACAAAGTTTTCTAGCATGTTTTCCTCCGATTTGATTTTCTATTCACGTTTCACTCTGCTTCTAGTATACCACAAACCATATGTATCAGAGACTACTTAAGAAGAAGAACAGTCTCATGCGCATTTAAGTATCTGAAGGAAAGATAATAAGAATAATGTTTTTGAAGCAATCTAAATAAAAAGCATGCCCGTCATTAACTTTCATTTTTTGCCCCAGTTTTGCCCCATTTTGAAATAATTACATTGAAAATCACTCTAAATATATTCCGAAAATCACTTACATTTCAATATTTTTAATTTCTTTCAAGATGAGAAAGCCTCCCAAATTCATGTAGGGGGTATCAAAGACAACAGGAAAAAGCCTTGGATTAAAAGGCTTTTTTGCTTGTCTATAGCATATCTCTTTTTTGTATACATTAACGATTAATAATTGAGAAATAAATTGAACACAGTAAACAAATCCGATTCCTTCCACTCTATCAAACACCATCCCCATATTATCCCTCCACTTGTGGTATGATGGTAGAGTATGTTTAGGTGCCAAGCTACTTGAGCACCTCCGTGCTAAAAGGAGAACGAATATGAAAATCGCATGGAATGAAATTAAATACCAGCCCAAGAAGTTTATCCTGATTGAACTCCTCATTACCATTCTCATGTTTATGGTGGTGTTCTTGTCCGGTCTGACAAATGGACTGGGGCGGTCGGTATCGGCCCAAATCGATAACTATGGGTCGCTGCACTACATCCTTTCGACGGATTCAGAAGGGATTATCCCCTTTTCAACTATTACGGCGAAGGATTTAGATGAGGTCCAAAAGATAGAGGGAATGGGCTATTCGGGTTTGTCCATCCAGCGGGCAACCGTCTCAAAAACAGAGGATTCCAATACTCTGGATATCACCTACTTCGCGACCGATCACAACGAAGAAGAAATCCTCAATCCAATCATGGAAGATACAGACCTCAAGATCTCCGACCTAAAGAAAAACGAGGTCATTTTGGACCATTCTTTCAAAGAGGATGAAGGGATCCAAGTCGGCGATCACGTGATCGACAAAACTTCTAAGCAAAAACTCAAGGTCGTGGCCTTCGCGAAAAATGCCAAATACGGCTACAGCAAGATTGGTTTTATCAGCTCGGAGACCTACACAGGCATGCGGCAAAAAACAGATCCAAGCTATCAATGGCAAGCCCAAACCCTTGTGACCAAGAAAAGCATCCCTTCTAGTGATCTAGCCAGCAACTTGACGGTGGCGGATAAGAAGCAAGTGATCGATAAAATCCCTGGCTACAAGGCTCAAAACCTGACGCTACGGATGATTACGTGGGTGCTACTTCTCGCTTCTTCTGCTATCCTTGGAGTCTTCTTCTATATCCTCACCTTGCAGAAGTTGAAACAGTTCGGTGTCTTGAAGGCTATTGGCATGTCCATGAGCCAGATTACCTATGTCCAACTATCCCAGCTCACCATCATCTCCCTCATCGGAGTGTTGCTGGGACTTGGTTTGGCAACTATGATGGCGCCTTTTTTACCCAATAGCGTCCCTTCCTTTATGACCCTGAAAGACAACCTCACCATCTCGGTTAGCTTTATCCTGACCTCTATTTTGTGTGGTGCCTTGTCCCTTGTCAAAATCAAAAAAGTAGATCCAATCGAAGTCATTGGTGGAAATGGAGAATAAGATGGCCATTATCGAATTAGAAAATATCAGAAAATCCTACGCCGATGGTAGCCAGATGCACCATGTCCTCAACCAGCTGAATTTAAGCGTCGAACCCAACGAATTTGTCGCCATCTTGGGCCCATCAGGATCTGGCAAGTCCACGCTTTTGGCTATCGCTGGCTTACTTTTATCAGCAGACGAGGGGCGGATTTCTATCGCTGGCCAAGACTTGACCGGTCTCAACCAAGGCCAGTGGACACAAAAGCGGCTGGAATTGCTCGGTTTTATCTTCCAAGATCACCAGCTCCTCTCCTATATGAAAATCGGTGACCAGTTAGAACTGGTGGCCAAATTAAAAGGGGAAAAGGACAAGAAAAAACGCCAAGAGGAGGTTAAAGCCTTGTTGGCAGATCTTGGCATCGAAGCTTGTTACCACCAATACCCGAATCAGATGTCCGGTGGGCAAAAACAACGGGCAGCCATCGCTCGCGCCTTCATCGGAAATCCACAGGTCATTTTAGCCGATGAACCAACGGCTAGCCTAGACCCGGATCGGGGACAAGAAATCGCCCAATTGATCCAAAAAGAAGTCAAATCCAAAAACAAGAGCGCCATCATGGTAACCCATGACCGCTCCATCCTGACCTATGTGGATACCATTTATGAATTAAAACACGGCCAATTGCTAAAGGTAGAAAAGGTTGATTAAATACAAAAAGCGAACAAGCATTTTTGAACTGTACCCCAAAAGTTGGATAGATAAAATCTAACTTTTGGGGTATTTTTGTGTCAATTTGCTTTTTGTTTCAGATTATTGTATAAGTTTTTCTAACCTTATCAAAATCTTCATTGATTAAAAATTAATTTATTGGCGATACTTTTCAATCCATGAAACGGAAAAATCTACTAAACTACGCTGTTGCATTAATCTAGAATCGGCAATACCTATTTTCCCTATATTTGCATGACCTATTTCCTCAAACGCAATTCCTATGTCTTCAAAATCTTCTCCATCAACAAATAAGGTCTTATATGATTTCCATATACGAACACCATCTTCAAGTATAGCACTGTGTTCAATACAGTCATGTTTCCCAGGATACTCTGCACGAACATCCGCTAGGTGTATAGAGGTGTTTTTATCATATCCAACCCCTATTAACAGTACTTTTGCATCAAGTTCATAGAGTTTTGCGATAGGTGATCCCTCCCCAAATATATTGGAAAGAGTATGTTCCTCTGTAATATATTCAGCATGTTTCCCCCATGCACAAATTGATCTTGCTGGATGCTCTGTTCTGATGCTACCTGGCCATTGACGAAACATTTCTGCAACAGCTCCCATTGTATTGGTTGGCGTTATCTGCCTATCATATGCTGGCCAATTCTCTCTAATTTTTTCCCAGTCTGACTCCTCTGCATTCCAGTGCACACCTGTTTCCGGATCTAGATTTTTCCATGACTGCGTGGGCATCACAATGGTTCCTTCAGAAGTAACAACTTCAATTAGAGCTTCTATCACAGCCTGTGCTCCTCCACATACATATCCAATACTTTTTAACGATGTATGTACAATGACTACATCTCCTTTTTTCAGGCCAAGGTCTGTTAAGCTCTGTACAATATCTTTTTTATATATTGTTTTCATAGTTTTTTCCTCTTTTCATCAAATAATAATCGGGTAGCATTTCTCCTCAATGTAAGTTTCCACTTCTTCAATCGTCAGTTTTTCACTTAAGTTTTTGGCTAATTCCTGATATTTTCTATCTGAAACAACAGATGTCATTTTGTCACGAATTAGATCGCATTCAATACAAATACAAATGTATTGTGTAGGGTGGTTTAGGTATTACAGGGGTTTGAAAAGTAGCGTTACCCTATTTTAGCCAATATACCATTCTTTACACATTTTAATCTATAAATTATCATAACATAAAATGGATTAAACAATATGTACGAACAAAAAGTCAGTCACTTTATTTTTATGTATAATCAAGATAAGCTCTAGTTCAGTCTTAAATATATACCGTATTTTATTCCATGACCAAAAAACGAATTTCCAAATTAGTTTTATTAATAAGTATCTCTAAATTCTATTATTACAGGAAAACATCTAAAAATACAAACTAGCGAACAAGCATTTCTCTTGTTCGCTAGTTTTTTATTCTTGAGGATCTTTGGGCAGTTCCATACAGAAGCGTAAGCCCATAGCCGTTTTGTCAAATTGGTAGGCCAGTTCTTCATGGTCTAGCAAGTGTTGAACCACGAAGAGTCCCAAGCCGCCTTCCTTCCTCTGACGGCTAGCGGTCATTGGCATTTCAGCGGTCTCTACCATTTCCTGGCTGGTATTTTCAACCGCCAAGTGCGTCCCTTCCTCTTCGAGGCGGAGCTGGATCTCTCCACCGGCATCCGAATGCTTAACGGCATTGCTGATGACATTTGAGAGGACCAATTTCAGAATCGCTGGGTCCATATAGACTGGTTTGGCTGGGATCTGATTGTCAATCGTGAGCGAGCGAGATTGCGCCAAGACCTTGTACTGGTCGAGAATCTGCTCTAAGACCTGATCCAGCTGGATCCACTCCTTGTCTCCAGCCAATTCTTGGACAGAGGACAGGGACAGGATTTCTAGGACGATCTGGTTCATCTCATCGACGATATCGAGGGAGACCGACAGGTAGCGGTCCCGATCCTTGTAGCGGCCGATCTTATCCCGCATATTTTCAAGGATAATCTTCAAGCTGGCTAGAGGCGTCTTGAGCTCATGTGAGGCTCCCCGTAGGAATTCCACCTTCATCTGCTCCAACTTCAGATTTTCTTGTTTTTGCTGCTCTAGATTGTCGATCACTTCTAGGAGATGGTGATAGAGATCATTGATCTGTTGTTTGAGGACGCCAATCTCATCCTGCGAATGAATGGGAAGACTGGCTGTCCGATCCAAGCGCTTCATCCGCTTGGTCATCTGCTTGATCTCCAGGATCGGAGCAGAAATCAGGCGGGCATAGAGATAGGAGGCAATCACTGACAGGACAAAGGAAACAAGAAGACTATAGGGAAGAAAGCCCAGACTGATGTCCCGCGCTTCCTTTTGGGAATCGACAGTTGCTAAGAATTGCAAGGTCAAGTCCTTCCCCTCTTTTGTCTGGATTTTTCTCTCTTCAATGACCAGGGAATTGTTCTGGCTGTCAGGGTTCACGAGCAAGTCATCCTTGACCTCTAGGGCATTTTGTTTTTCCTTGTCCTTGATCGAGACCTTGATATCATTGGTCTTGGAATATAGGTCGATGACAGACTCAATGGTTCCTTCTTCCTGACCTTGGAAACTCTTGGACAGGGCCTGTGATTTCTTCAAAATCGTCTGGCGCTGGGACTCGATATAGGTTGAGGGGAAAACAAAGTAAACCGAAGCGTGTAGAAGGATGACTAAGCCACTAAAAAGGGCAAAGGTGATCAGAAAGATCTTTGCAAAGATACTCCGTTTGGTCATGGTCTCTCCAATTTATAGCCGACATTGCGTACCGTTACGATACAGTCCAGCTCTAGTTTTTTTCGTAGTTCCTTGATATAGACATCGATCACCCGGTCAAAAGGAATCTCCTCAGTCTCCTTCCAGACAGCATCGAGGATCTGAGAGCGGGTCCGGGCCTTGCCTTCATGCTGGAGCAAGTATTCCAAGATTTCCAACTCCTTCGCATTCATGGAGATGGCTTGCCCAGCTAGGCTGGCTGTGTAGCTCTCAAAATCCACCCGTGCCTCTTCATAGGTGAAGACCCGGGAAGGCTGGAGCTTTTTAAAAATAGCTTCGATACGGACCTTCAAGAGGGACAAGGAGAAGGGTTTTTCCAGGTAGCCGTCCGCCAACTCTCCAAAGGCTGTCAACTTATAGTCCTCGTCATGGAAGGCCGTCAGCATAAGGACAGGGACTGAGCTGGTCTTCCGGATGATCTTGAGCACTTCCAAGCCATTGAGGATAGGGAGCTGGATGTCCAGCAAGACCAGATCTGGTATCTCTCTGAGAAAGAGGTCCAGGGCCTCCTGCCCATCACCTGCTTCAAAGACCTCATAGCCACATTCCATGAGATAGTCGCTCATCCCTTCGCGGATCAGGACTTCATCTTCTACGATTAGTATCTTCATACACTTTCCTTTTATCTAAGAAACTTCTTCTACCTCCTATTATACCCTATTTCTATTTTAGGAAACAATCTCTTATTCGACATCCACCAAGAGTTCCTTTGGTTTCTTATGCAAGAGCCATTGAGAAGAAAGGATGGAAACCAGGATCAAGAGGAGCCCACCGACCAAGACAATCACCAACAATTGGCTCGGTTGGATATCCATATGGATATCAGTCAGGGTCTTACTGAAGCTTTCTGCCTCAGCTCCTCCACCAAGGTTGGCTGCAGAGGATTCTTGAGCCATTTGTTTAGCAATGCCACTGGTTACGTTCTTAAGCACCGTATCTCCGACTCCTTTGGCAAGAAGTCCTGCAACTCCATAGGAGAGGAGGAAGGCTGGGATGGAAATCATGACTAATTCTGCCACGAATTGTCCCGCAATCTGCACCTTAGAAAGTCCTAAAGCCAGCAAGATACCCACTTCTCTGCGACGGGCATTGAGCCACAAGACGAGGAGAAGGGTGAGAAGCAAGCTAGCAAAGATGAGGCTACCGATAAACAAGTAGTCCGCCACTTGGAACATGCTGCTGATCGATTTTTGCAAGGCTGGGTAGTTGGAAGAGCTCTTAACCAAGTCAAAGTAATTCCATGGGATATCCAAGGCTTTGATTTTTTCGATTAATTTATCGAGGTCTTGATCCCCTTTGGCAAAGAAGGTCGCATCCTCATAGGTAGCTGTTTGGACAGTATTGCCATAGAGCTTGGCAGCTGTATCTAGGTCAGAAATGAGGGTATCTTCATACAATTCTTGGGCGTAAGTTAGAGGAGCTTGGTTCTTCCCTGAGAACAGACCTTTAATGGTTACTTCGACAGTTTCATTAGCCCCTTTTTCATTGTCAGCATCGTAGAGATTGGACTTGAGACGCACCTTATCGCCCACCTTGAGGCCATTCTTTTTCGCCAAATCTTCGTGCATGAGGATTTGGTTTTTGTCCTTGTCTGTCAGGTGCTCTCCTTGGACCAGCTTGTAGGCTCCAGAGACAAACTTATCTTCTTTAGAAGAGTCATTGACCCCTGTCACCATCAAGGTATTCTTAAAGTGCTTGGCCCGCTCTGGAGATTGATTTTGCAGGGTTTCTTCAGTCTCAATGATCTCGTGGTCTAGGATATCTGCGATGGCATTGATCCGCTTGATGGAGGAGGTGATCCCCTCTACCTGGCTGATTTTTTCGATATCCTCTCCTCTGAGATTCCCTGCTCCCCGAGGGGTTCCTGGATTGGTCCTGCGGTTAATTTGCATGGAGAAGCTATTGGTGATGGATCCCAGGCTTTCCGATGAAGCTTGTTGGGTCGCTCCTTTCATGGAGAGTCCAATCAAGCTCAAGGTCCCCATGAGGAGAATGATGGCAAAGAGCAAGAGAGACTTGGGCCATTTACGTGTGATATAAGCAAAAGCATTGCGCAACATAGCATTCCCTCCTTACTTGCTCTTCTCAACGAGGCTACGGCGACTCAATTCCAAGACCACATCGGAGGCCTCTGCCACTTCCTTACTGTGGGTGACGACAATGACACATTTTTGGCGTTCCTTGGCCAACTTCTTCAAAATGGCAATAATGTCACCGGCTGTCTGTTCATCTAAGTTTCCTGTCGGCTCATCTGCCAAGATGACAGGTGCTTCTGAAACGAGCGCACGCGCAATGGCCACCCGCTGTTGTTGTCCTCCAGATAATTGCAGGACATTGCGTTTGATTTGCGTTTCGTCCAATCCCAATTCCAAGAGAATCTCTTTCCCAGCCTGTTTGTTAACCAGACGGACATTTTCCAGTGGCGTCAAATAATCGATTAGATTGTAATTCTGGAAGACCAGGGAGACATGGTGCTTGCGGTGGTAGCTAGACCCTTTGGTCTGGATGTCCTCCCCATCAAAGAGAACCTGACCCTTCTTGGGATTGTCCAGACCAGCCAAGAGGGAGAGGAGGGTTGATTTCCCAGTTCCTGACTGACCAATAATACTGTAAAATGTCCCATTTTCGAACTGATAGTTCACATTTGAGAGGATATCTTCACTATAGCTTTGGTAACTATAGGCTACATTCTTGAGTTCTAACATATGTGTCATTTCTCCTTAACTCATTTTTGTTAATATTTCTTTTGGGGTCTTGCGCCAGATCATGCTGGTCGTTACACCGAGCGACAGAAGGATCAAGCACAAGAGGCTAGCATAGGCGATTCCTAAGGAAAGGCCTTGAGGGACTTGGTTGAGCAAGTCTAGGGTCTGCTGTTGACCCGTCTGTCCGACAAACTGCTCTAAGAAACGATGGCTGACCATCCGCCCGATGAGAAAGGCTGGGATCACTGCTAATAAGGATACCAGCACCACTTCCAAGAGGAACTGTCTAAAGATCCGGCCCTTGCTCTTCCCAATGGATAAGAGGACTCCGATTTCATGGATCCGCTCCCGTGTCCAGAGACTGAGTAAGAGCGATAGGGCACCGGCTCCCGTCACCAGGAGGACGATCATCATGATCCGCACCAGGCCTTCTAGGGTCTGAGAGGATTCCTTCATCTGGTCAAAGGCCTTGCGATCTTCGACCACGCGTAGAGACTGCCAATCCAGATCCAAGCTTTTGACCTGCTTCAAGAGGGCATCGATTTTCTCAGGATCTTTGACCCCAAAGGTGACCTGGGTCACTTCTTGCTGACTGAGACCAAGGAGCTTGGTCGCAT
Organism: Streptococcus sp. 1171_SSPC; assembly: GCF_001069335.1. Taxonomy (NCBI): domain Bacteria; kingdom Bacillati; phylum Bacillota; class Bacilli; order Lactobacillales; family Streptococcaceae; genus Streptococcus; species Streptococcus sp. 1171_SSPC. The sequence goes on along the minus strand of NZ_JWAK01000031.1, from coordinate 62,474 downwards.
CCTCATAAGGGAGGTAGACTTGATTTTCACTCAAATCAGAGGTCATTCCTGTGAATTTTTCCTGTTTCTTACCCGAAAAGATCCCTACGATTTCAAATGTTTGCTCTTTGGCGGGAGTCTCTCCCATCTGAAAGCTGGATAAGGTCAAGGAATCTCCGACCTTTAGCTTGTTCTTCTTAGCCAACTCTTGGTGGATCAAGATCTGGCCGCGAGCCTGATCGGATAAGTGCTTGCCTTGCACCAGTTGGAAACTGCTACTCCGGAAATCCAGGTGCTGGTCTGTCTTCTGGGTGAAAACAGCGCCTAGCGCTTGCTTGGCTTCCTGACCCAAATCATCCCGCTCCACCGACTGCTGTCCCGTCACCGCTTCTTTACCAAGAATGCGAACGGGACTTTCATATTGAGGAACCATGCCTCCCACCCCAGCTAGTCGCTGCACCTTTTCAGCCTCCTTCAGCGCAAAGGGAGTATTCCCCTGCTTACTGGTCAGGGCAAAACTGGTCCCAGCCGACTGTTTGATATGTTCCTCCAGCCTTCCTCCTACTTGCATCAGTGAAAAACAGAAATACAAGCAAGAGAGGATCAAGAGGAGAATCAGAAAGAGAACCAGATTCCTCGTTCTTTTTCGAGTAATATAGGCAATTGCCTGTTGTAAGAGCATGAACTCACCCTCCATTTCAAAGCCCACAGCAATACAAAATGGGCGCTTTCATCATTTGTTATAGTTATTATAGAAAAGAAATGTGAAATGTTTATGAAATAGAAAAAAACTCCCCCAGAAAAATCTGGAAGAGCCTTAGCAAGGGGTGGATGAAAAAGTTTAATATGAAAAAGGTCGATAAAAATTAAGAATCAAAAAGTTTTAATTTATTCGATCAAGTTTTTGTCTTTAGACATGTATGTGGGAAGTATTCCCCCCTTGCTCTAGTGTAGAACATTTATCTACTTCCTATATTTTAACGCATCTTTGTTACAAAATAAAGGAATTTGTATTGCATTTTTGTTCCAAATATCGAACAGGCAGGTCACTTCAAAATACCAACTATCTATCCACCAGCTTCAAAGGTTATTCTTCCCTTAACATCACTATATGTAAACAAAAATCCGCACCTCAAATAACTGCTCTGATCCTCATCGGATTGATCTTAGTTTCTTCAAGAAAGGAAACCGAACTGTAGAAAAAACAGGCTTCAGCCAAATTTATTTCACAAACTTTCGTAATATATATAAATATGCATCCTTCTGCCACAAAGAAAAGATTAGAATAATCAGTTCATCCAATGATTGATTGAGGATTGGAGACTTGCCAACCTCTTTGAGCTAGTAAGATGATTAGGCACTTTAGTACCAATCTTTTACACAGGTTACGACGCGAAAAAGGGAGGAACGATACTTTCCTCCCTTTGAGCTAGTAAGACGTTTAGCCAAACCGCCTGATAGCGGTTGGCGTCAAATGATTAGAGGCATAGTCTCAATCAAACACACAGATTACGACAGAAAATAAAGAAGGCCGATAATGCCTTCTTTGTTTTCTTAGTAAGATGATTAGGTAGACCGCGACATAGCGGCTACCGTCCAATGATTCGGTGCTTTAGCACCAATCATTGGTATCAGATTACATCATCCCACCCATCATGCTTGGATCCATAGCTGGTGCTGCTGGAGCTGGTTCTGGTTTGTTGGCTACCACTGCTTCGGTCGTCAAGATAAGGCTCGCTACGGAAGCCGCATTTTGAAGGGCTGAACGGCTCACCTTCACTGGGTCGATAATTCCTGCTTCAATCATGTTGACCCATTCACCTGTTGCAGCATTGAAGCCTGTTCCGACTTCTGCATGTTTCAAGCGATCGATAACGATTGATCCTTCATAGCCTGCATTGTGAGCGATTTGACGTACAGGCTCTTCCAAGGCGCGAAGCACAATGTTGCGTCCTGTCGCTTCGTCCCCTTCCAATTCAAGGGTTGCAACTGCAGAAATAACATTGGCAAGGGCCGTACCACCACCGGCAACAATTCCTTCTTCAACCGCTGCGCGTGTCGCATTGAGGGCGTCTTCGATACGGAGTTTCATTTCTTTCAACTCTGTTTCGGTTGCAGCTCCGACCTTGATGACTGCAACGCCACCAGACAATTTTGCCAAGCGTTCTTGGAGTTTTTCACGGTCAAATTCTGAAGTTGTGGTTTCGATTTGTGATTTGATCACAGCCACACGGTTAGCGATAGCTTCAGGATTTCCTGCACCTTCTACAATGACTGTGCTATCTTTGTCCACTGTCACCTTACTTGCTTGACCGAGCGCCTCGATGGTCGCATCTTTCAACTCAAGACCAAGATCTTCTGTGATAACAGTACCACCTGTCAAGATCGCGATGTCTTCTAGCATAGCTTTGCGACGGTCTCCAAATCCTGGTGCCTTAACAGCTACGACATTGAAAGTTCCACGAATCTTGTTCAAGACAAGCGTTGGGAGGGCTTCTCCATCCACATCATCCGCAATGATCAAGAGTGGACGGTTGCTTTGAAGGATACTTTCAAGCAATGGCAAGATTTCCTGGATGTTTGATACCTTCTTGTCGGTGATCAAGATATAAGGATTTTCAAGGTCTGCCACCATTTTTTCATTATCAGTGACCATGTATTGAGAGAGGTAACCACGGTCAAACTGCATTCCTTCAACGACTTCTAACTCGGTTTCCATTCCACGAGATTCTTCAATCGTGATCACCCCATCGTTACCCACTTTTTCCATGGCTTCTGAGATGTATTCACCGACTTTTTCAGAGCGAGAAGAGACAGCTGCAACCTGGGCGATAGCCTCTTTATTGGCAACTGGAATGGCATTGTTTTTCAAGGCTTCAACAGCAGTCGCAACCGCTGCTTCAATCCCTCGACGGATACCAATTGGATTCGCACCCGCTGTAACGTTCTTGATCCCTTCACGGACGATAGCTTGGGTCAAGACAGTCGCAGTGGTTGTTCCGTCTCCAGCGATATCGTTGGTCTTAGAAGCAACTTCTGATACCAATTTGGCACCCATATTTTCGAAGTGGTCTTCCAATTCGATTTCCTTAGCGATAGTCACCCCATCATTGGTGATCAAGGGTGACCCAAATGATTTTTCAAGAACCACATTGCGCCCTTTAGGTCCTAAGGTCACCTTAACGGTATCTGCTAGGATATCCACCCCACGGACCATGGCTGCACGAGCATCTGATGAAAATTTAATTTCTTTTGACATACATCTTTCTCCTTTCTGATTCTTTAGGCTTCAACAATGGCAAGAATACTTGCAGTCCCAACAATCGTGTACTTCTCATCGCCGTCTTTCACTTCAACGCCTGCATGATTTTCCACCAAGACCGTATCACCGACTTTGACACTTGGTGCTACCAACTCGCCACTGAGGGTCCGAACTCCCTCACCTACAGCGATAACTTCTGCTGTTTTAGTTTCAGCTTGACTTGCTCCTGCGATGACAAAGCCACCGACTGTTTGTTCTTTTTCTTCTACTTTCAAGACCACTCGGTCTCCTAATGGTTTTAACATGTCATTCCTCCGTTCTTGTATTTTAGCACTCTTCAGCAACGAGTGCTAACTCATGCTTCTATTGTATCACTTGGTCAAAAATAGTCAAGAAAAAAACACCTCAATCTCTTCGAAGTGTTTTCGATTTCTAGCCAACCAAATTTAGTTTTTGTTGGTAAGCTTGGATGACTTTTTGTAAGTTGGCTCGACCACGATACATCCCATACCCCACTAGCAACATCCCTGCTATTCCAATCAGGGCAATCAAGCTACCTAAGATCAAAAATAGGAGGGAAGTCTTGTGAAAGAAATAAATCAGCAGTCCACCAATACTGGCCATGAGAAAGAGCACACTAAACCAGCGACCCAAGTTTTCCAACATATGGCGTTGGTAGCGAATTTCCGTCTCATACCCTTTTATTAATTCTTGTCTGGTGTGCATAGATGCCTCCTTCAATAAAAATTGAGAATGAAGTATTCGTAAAGGAGGTCACGTACTTCATTCTCAATGCTCCGGTTGCAATAAACTGTTTCCAGTTTTCTCTTAGTATTTGAGACCTGGGTCAAAGATTCCAAGAGCTACCCCAGCTAAGGCGATGATGACTAAGAGAAGCATGACCTTGTTTGGTGAGACTTTCTTCTTCGCCATGAGCCACCAGCAAAGCGTGATAAAGGCAGCAGTCAAGAGACCTGGATAGACGCCATCAATCTTTTCTTGGATTTTAAGGAAGGCTTCTCCATCAGCATTTTTGAATTCGAGGGCTGTTGTAACAGAGACCCAAGTCGCTGCTACAGCACCGATGACCATACCACCGACCACACTAATTGCTTTACGAAGGGCTTGTCCTTTTGGTCCTACAAGGAATTCAACAGCCTTGTCCCCTAAGTGATAGCCTTTGAAGAAGGCGAAACGCATGCCTAAGTAGACCAAGAGGTTCCAAACGACGATATAGAAGAGAGCTCCTGCAATGTTTCCGCCTTTAGAAAGACCAAGGGCAATCCCGAGAAGTACAGGAATTAAGGTCCCAACAACCAAGGAGTCCCCAATCCCAGCGATTGGACCCATCAAACCAGCACGCATCCCGTTGATGGTTTCGCCATCTACTGCTTCTCCATTGGCACGCGCTTCTTCCAAACCAGCTGTGATCCCTACAACCAATGATCCCAATTGTGGTTCCGTGTTGAAGAAGGCTGTATAGGTTTGCATGGCTTCTTTTTGTTCTTCTTTGGAATCATACATTTCTTCCACGATTGGAAGCATTGAAGTCAAATACCCAAAGGTTTGCATGTGTTCTTGAGAAAAACAAGTCAAGTGACCATAATACCAATGATGGAATGCTTTGGTTAGCGTTTTCTTTGAAATTTTCTTTTTATCAGCCATCTTAGATATCCTCCTCATCATCGTCAAAGTCATTTACTCCAGCAGGGACGACTTTCATTGTTTTAATCACTTCAAGTTCATAGTAGATCACTGCAAAGATCAATGAAACTACCGCACTCGCTACCAAGTTCAAGCCAAGAGATTTTGCCAAGGTAAATCCAACAAAGAATGGAATGAAGTCTCTTACTTCTGTAACGATTTGCTTCAAGAGGATGGCAATACCGACACATGGAAGAAGGGCACCGACTGTAAAGAGGGCTTTCATCCAGTAACCATCCATTGGAAGGTATTGTTTCATCAAATCCACCATGTTTTCACCGTATTTGGTGATAATCATGGTTGGAAGGAAGGAGAAGAGGAAGTGAGAAATCCATGGGTAAACCCAATCAACTGCGTAGAGTTTTTTGAAGTTTCCTTCTTCAACGGCTTTCCAACCGATATGTTGCCAAAGCAAGTTCATGGTTGCAGTACCGTAGAAAAGAACGGTACCGATAGTCCCAACGGCTGCACCGATTGGGGCTGCTGCCGCTGCAATTGCTGCCTCACCCGTGATATTGTTAGCATGAACAAATAAGATAGAAAGGGGAATTCCGATATAAGAAATAGCCCGTACATCAGCAGATACAGTTCCACCAGGTGTTACCAAGGCGATATAAACGACCTGAAGGGCAACCCCGACCATGATACCGGTTGTCACATCTCCAAGGATTAACCCTGAGATCAACCCACCAACTAGGGGACGACCAAGTGTATAGTTCCCGATACTGGAACCACCCATACCAGGCATTGAAGACAAGCTGGCGAAAATACCAAGCAAGATTGCTTGAATCCATGAAATTGTCATAACAAACGCTCCTTTTGTTTGTAAGTATAGTTTAGTGACGAAGAGCTAGGATGCTCCCCTCTCTAGAATCCGAATTTTGATTTAAAATCATCCCAGTAACCGATGGATACATCTGGAAGCAACTGGAATTTCACCTTGTAGCCTGCAGCCTGAATGGCTTCGATGGCTTCTGCTTCTTCCTGGGTGATGGATTGGTTATTTCCCAATTTCACAGCACCCGGACGGTCATTTGCAGGACCGACAATGATTTCTTTGACATCGCCTGGGACAAACCCTTGGTCTACCAAAATTTCTTTCATATCGATGGGGTTCTTAGTAATCAAGAAATAGCGAGTTTCTGATTCCGTTACTTTGGCAGATTTTTCTTTGAAAGCTTCCTTGGTCCAAACAAAGGTTTTCTTATCTGAAGCCCCTTTATAGGCTTGAATCAAGACCTTGTTGGAAGCTGCTGCGTCGTTGACGGCGATCAAGCCATCACAAGGCTTTTCTTTAGCCCATCGAGTTACTGTTTGACCGTGGATCATACGGTCGTCAATCCGTACAAATGATACTACCATTTTCTAACCTCCCTTAGTTAAATATCATCTTCTTCATCATCGTCACCCTCTACCGGGGCAAGGGTAAATTCTTGCAAGGCTGTGGAAGCTTCGGATAAAATCACCTGGGCTAAATCAGCCCCCTCCATCATGTCCTTCATCACAACTGCTGTCAGCGCCATGGTCAAGTTCATTCCACCTAAGATCAAGGCTGTACTCAGCTTTCCTTGCTCCTCTAGCACTGTCGTTGCCGTTGTCAAAGGACTGCCACCTACAATGTCTGCTAGAACTAAGACAGAGTCCTCATCTGTTAAATGGGAAATCGCCTGACGAAAATCATGAGCAAAATCATCTACCGATTTGCCTTCTTTCAGTCCGACCGCAATCACCTGATCTATCTTATCCCCAGCAAACATTGCCAGCGAACTTTTCAGACCTTCTGCCAGTCCACCATGACTGACCAATACCAGATACTTCATCCTTTCTCCTCCTTTATGATGACCTTATTGTATTGTTTTTGAAAGCGTTTTACTATTGTCATTTGTCACAAAGAAAAGTTGACATCTGTCAATAAAAAAATGACATCTGTCACTTGACAGATGCCTAGTTGCTCTTAACGAAACTTCTCCCGAAGCATTTCCTCAATAATCTTTTGAATTTGAGGCAATTGATTATCAATATCCTTTGCTTTTAGAGCATTATGAATCAAATAATCCAATCGATCCCAGATATCATCGGGTAGGTTGCCAGGAGTACTTAGGACAGCCTTTTTCATAATCTGGTCCAGGGTCCGATTCGTCAAGGAATCAACCCCGAAATCATCCGCTTTAAGAAGGTCCCGACTTTCCGAACTATTGACCACCGAAGGGAGGACAGAGGTCCCCTGCGACTGCCGGAAGAGGTCCTGCTGGACCTGCTGGTCCTGGGTCAAAAATTCCATGAATTCCTTGGCCTCCTTGCTAGCACTGGCCCGAGAAGACAGAGCAAACAAGGACGTATCCACTAAGGTTGACGGAGTTGATCCAGAAGCCCCGGGCATAGGGATACAGGTCCAAGTGAAATTTGAATATTTGGCAACATGATAGGGATAAGGTTTATAAGTTCGGTACTGGGCCAAGGTCATCGGATAAAAAGCGACCTTGCCTTCATCAAAATCCTTAGAAGTAACATTGAAATTCCCATGAAGGGCTTCGAGTTTTTCGACAAAATAGAGCGAGCGCTTCATTTCTTTACTCGTCAGATTAATGTTATCCTGACGGAAAAGCTGGCCACCATGAGCTGCCAAGGCCTCCCTCCAGGTATAATCTGTACTTCCAAACTGATCTAGCTCACCATCTCCATCTGTATCCCGCGTCACTTTTTGACAAATCGTATAAAATTCCTCCAAAGTCCACCCCTCTTTCGGAATAGCAATCCCTTCCTTTTCCAATAAATCTTTATTGACACACATCAAAACAGGATTGCTCTCAAATGGGAGGGCATACTGACGGTTCTTGTATTTACCTGCTTCTAGGGCAACTGGATAAAAATGAGAAGGATCGACCTGTTTGTCCATCAAGGGGGTCAAATCTTCTACCGCCCCACGCGCAGCTAACACCGGGAGCTCAGTACTGGATACCATATATAGATCTGGCTCCTGTCCATGGAGGATCTGATTGGCTAACCAGCTCGCATACTGATTCTTCGGAATCCCGCTTTCGTAGACAATCTTTACCCCTGGATGCGTTTTTTCGAAACGAGCAATCGCTTGGTCCAAGACTTTTTCTTCCGTTTGGGTGGGCACATCCCAGCTAGATCCAGCGTAGACCCCCAAGCGGACAAGCTTAGGCTGACGCTGCCACCAAATCCCTCCAGCAAGTAGAAAAAGCAAAAGCAAGCCTAGAAACAATCTGGAGCCTCGAATCTTACGTTTTTTCTTCATCGGCTATCACTTTCTGTTCCAAAGTCCTTAGTGGTCACACCTTTTTGAACAGACCAAATAGCCAACTGGGTCCGATCCCGCAAGTTCAACTTAGACAAAATGGTTGATAGGTAATTCCGAATCGTTCCCTCAGATAGGAACAATTTGGCTGCGATTTCCTTATTAGACTCCCCAAAACCAACCTGCTGGATGATCCGCCATTCGGTCAGGGATAAGTCGCTCACATATTCTTCAGAAACGGAGATTGTATAATTGCTCTGAGCCATCTGAGAAAAAATCTGAAAAACCTTACTGGCAATATTGGGGTTAATCATGGCTCCCCCATGATAGACAATTTGAATGGCTTGGTAGAGTTCCTCTGTGGAAGCCCCTTTGAGCAAATACCCTGAAGCTCCATATTTCAGAGCCCGAAAGATGAAATCATCATCGTCGAAGGTGGTTAGAATGATGATTTTTACCTCAGGGAAGCGTTCCTTGACTTCTTTTGTCGCCATCACACCATCCATCTTAGGCATACGAATATCCATCAATACAACATCTGGTCGATCTTGGGGGATTCGCTCTAGCACCTCATGACCATCTGCCACTGCAGAAGTCACCTGAATATCTTGATGAGCAGACAAAATAATTTGGAGCGATTCGCGAATCAGCGCTTGATCATCCGCAATCATTACTTTGATCATAAAAGATTTCCTCCTTTTTCTTTGGGCAATTCAATTCGTGTATAAAATCCATTTCGATTGGCAAATTCGATCCTTCCTCCCAAGATAGAAACCCGCTCTCGCATTTGTTTCAAACCATAGCCAACCTGCAGGTGGTCAAAACCAACCCCATTATCTTGGAGAATCATGATATAGGCATCTTCCACCAAAAAGGAAATCTGCATATGGCTAGCATGACCGTGGCGGACAGAATTGGTCATGGATTCCTGAATCACGCGAAAGACGGTATCCTCCACCATGACATCCAGATCAACCTCATCCCAGTCATAGGTGAGATCGACTTGCAGGTGGGAGATGACTTGGTATTCGTGAACCAATTTCAAAACCGCATCCCTCAAGGTATGATCCTCTAGGGCACCTGGCCGAAGCTTGTTCAAAGAGCCCCGGACGTCCTTGATTCCATCCCGTACCACCGTAGAGACCGATTGCAGCTGGGTCTTGGCACGACCAGGGTCAATATCAATCAGAACCCCAACTGCATCAATCCCAGCAGAAATGCCTGTCAAGGCATGGCCTAGAGTATCATGAATTTCCCGTGCTATCCGCTTGCGCTCCCGGTCCTCCGCAATCTTTTCCGAAAGGGCCATGTAGCTATTTAATTCCGTATTAACTTGCGATACCATTTCTAACTCTTTTTCGATTCGATGGTGCTCTGCTACTACCGATAAAATGTAAAAGAGAAGAGAAATAATAAAGACAACCATATTTAAGGAAGCTAGCGCATTTTTAGCAAATAGAATAAGCATCCGAATCGATGAAGGATAAAAGGCGATATAGGTATCCAGCGAAGGCAACTGTACAACGAGAGAGAGAATGTCATAATTGGTCACAAGGAGGACTATGAAACTCAGAAGGATAAAGGCAAACCAGTAGCGCCTGTCCTTGGAACTACTAAACTCTTTAGAACCATAAAAGATATCAGCAAATACCAAGAGGATGATCCCATTGTAGGAGAAGCTGAGGGACATCATGACACCTAACATCAGCAATATTTCTAGGATATTCCACTTGTCAAAAACCGACCACTCCTGTGTCCCTGGGCGCATCCGATAAAAGGTAATGAGAAGAATCCCTCCAAAGAGAAGGATGGAGATCCAAAAATTCTGAGCTGGGGAACTCGGTATTTCTCTCAATTGCTCCAACAATTGATAGCCTTGCCCCTTGGCGATGATGTAATTGGTCGCATGTAAGTAGAGCGAACTACTAAATAAAATGGCGATGAAATTAATAATTTTCAATAAAATCAAACTATAACGAATGCCACGAAGCTTGGTCATTACTGCCACCCGTTGACATCGTATCGGTCAACATTATCCTTATCAATCATCTCAACTGGAATCTTATATTGCTCCTTGTAGGATTTACCTGTCCTCATGCACTCAATCACTTGCATCACCTGTCTCCCCATTTTAAGAGGAGATTGGGCAACCGTCCCTTCGATATCATCCGTCGTCGAGAGTAAGACCTTCATATCCGGAGAGCCATCGATTCCATAGATAGAAATCGGCAGAGCTAATTGGTTTTCCTTGATGGCCGCTAGGGCTCCGATAGCTGCCCGATCATTTAAGGCCACGACAGTATCAAATACCAGACCATCCTGAATGACCTGGGAAACAGCTGGTAAGGCCAATTCCGTTTGACCACGGGTCTCTTCTCTCCCAACGACCTGATAGGCAGGCTTCGACTGGATGGTATCTAAGAATCCTTGGATCCGTTGCTCTGCCGATACCGTCCCCTTATGCTCTAAGAGTAGGATCTTCGCCTCATTTTTCTGCTTCATCAGGCGCTGGGCGACCAAGACCCCGGCTTGGTAATTATCAGACACCACACTGGCATCCACCGTGAAATGGCTGAGCTGACTATCCACTGCAATGATTTTAATCCCTGCCTCTCGAGCTCGCTTCAGGGAAGCAATGATTTTAGGGCTATCTCCTTTGACGGGGTTAATTACAATCACATTGACCTTTTGTTGACGAAAATAATCTATTTGCTGACTTTGTTTTTCCTCGTCCAATTCTGGATTACGAACTAGAAGCAAATCCCCTTTTTCGTCAGCCACTCGTTCAATCTCTGCATTCAGTGTTTGGTAGAATTCATTGTTCATGGTCATGTAGGTCACACCAATCCGCATCTGCCCTTTTACCGGTTTTAGTTGGCTAGCATTCAAATAGATGACCACTACCACAAAAACCAGGCTCCAAAATATCGTATAGATCATCACTCGATTGTGTTTCTTTTGAACAGCTTCCTCTTCTAACCCCATCTCTTCTCCTCTTAAAAGAACGAACCATTTTACTATATAAAGATTTTTTGTTCGTATTTAATACCTTGTATTATATCATTTTTTATCAAGAGCTTGAAGGTCTTTAGGAAATGAATGCGTTTTACTCATAAATCCATATGATGACTTACCCCTGCAACTTCCGTGAGAAGTTTCGAAAAAGAAAAAACGACACAGCTGACCAGCTGCACCGTTCTCTTCTGTTAAAAGGGAAGCTCTTCCTCTTCCAGGATGAGATCCGCTAGATCTCCTCCTGCTCCATTGGCCCGCATCGCTCGTTGAGCACGACTTTCTAAGAGCTGGAAGCCTTGACAGAGTACCTCTGTCACATATTGGGTCATTCCATTCTTCTCATAGCGTCTGGTTCGAAGCTCACCGTCCACAGAAAGCAAACTCCCTTTATTGGCATAGGAGACAAGGGTCTCTGCTAATTTCCCCCAGACCACGAGAGTGATAAAGTCCGCCTCCCGCTCGCCATTTTGATCCTTGTAACGACGATTGACAGCCAGGGTCGCACGCGCAACGGACTTATCCGTACTGGTCTTATGAAGCTCTAGGTCAGCCACAAGGCGCCCGATTAAAATTACTTTATTGTACATATTTCTTCCTCCTACTTATATAATTCGTAGTTTTTTAGCCATTTGAGGAAAAAATAAAAAAGAAACTGGGACAAAAGTCCTAGCCTCTCAATTGTCTTTGGATT
>NZ_JWAK01000031.1:0-50461 GCF_001069335.1 Streptococcus sp. 1171_SSPC | reverse complement strand
ATCAGCTTTTACAGCCCTACTCAACTGTGCGGAGGTGGGACAACGAAATCGAATTCTAACGAATTATCGATTTCTGTCCCACTCTCTTATCCTTGCCAGTGACGGGCAGGGTCAAAGGGAGTTCCCACCTCTTCTGTATCTTGCAATTCGATAATCCCACGTTTTTGTGGAGCATTTGGCAAGTGCAATTCGCGTGGACTACACATCATGCCAAAGCTCTTTTCTCCACGAAGGGCTCCTGGGAAAATCAAGCTACCATCTGGCATCATAGCACCTGGAAGAGCCACAATCGTCTTGAGACCTTCACGCGCATTTGGAGCACCTGCTACGATTTGAACTGTCTTGTCTGGTCCGACAGCCACTTGGCAAATGTTGAGGTGGTCACTATCTGGATGAGCCACCATTTCCACGATTTGCCCCACGACAAACTTAGGCTCCTTGTCATTGACCAAGACCTCTGCAAATCCTTCAGCCTGCAATTCTTGATTGAGGCGTGCAACCTGCTCATCACTCAAGAAAATTTGCCCCTTACCTTCAAGGGCAAAGAAGGTCGAAGCCTCAAAAATATTCCAGGCTACGGTTTCTTGCTTGTCTTCACGGTAGACACGGGCTACTTTGCCTTTGCGCTCTACTGCTAACTTGGCATCCCCACTGTTTTTCAAGGTGAGCATCAAGACATCGCCGACTTGTTCTTTATTATAGGTTACAATCATTCTTTCTCTTTCTCCTACTTCAATCCTGCTAAAAATTCTGAAATCTGCGCCTTGGTTTTGCGATCACGATTGACGAAACGCCCCAGTTCCCGATCCTTGTCTAGGACCACCAAACTCGGAATGCCATAGATATCCCAAAGCTTAGCCAGGTCTAGATACTGGTCTCGGTCAACCAAAATGAAGGTAAATTCAGGGTTTTCCGCTTCAATCTCTGGCAAAAAGGGCTGGATATACCGACAATCGCCACACCAATCCGCTGAAAAGAAGAAAACCTTCTTTCCTTCTTGCTCGACATAGCTAGCTAATTCCTCTAAAGACTGTGGAATGATCATAGTTTTTCCTCTTCATAGTGAAGGAGGCCCTCTTCATAGACAAAGCGATAGTGGCGCTCATCCTCAAATACGAGCCCTCCTACCAGACGCTCTTCGTTTGATTCATAGAGTTCCACATAAAGGGTCGCAATCTTCCCCATATTCTCCATTTGCTCACGGACTTCTGCGACTAACTCTTCTTGCGTCCGCAGACGTTTTTGATCTTTGGCAATTTTATAGGCCCCAAGGGCAAGAGCACTTGCACTAGCTGCTGCAAGGCTGGATAAAATGATTTTTTTAGCTTTCATACCTCATATTGTAACACAAAATACAAGCTGGGACAACGAAGGAGAATAGTTCTCCCCATCATGACGATCTGCTTTCATTCCCGTCAACTGCCACTACCATCTCGACTAAAAAAGTGATAAAATAACAATCAGAAAGAAGGTAACTTATGACTGATTTATTTTCTAAAATCAAAGAAGTAACAGAACTTCCTGCCATCTCTGGCCACGAAGCGCCTGTTCGCGATTATCTACGCAAACAGATCACCCCACATGTGGATGAAGTGGTCACAGACGGCTTGGGAAGCATTTTTGGGGTACGCCACTCAGAAGCGGCTGATGCTCCTCGCATCATGGTCGCAGGCCATATGGATGAAGTTGGCTTTATGATCAGTGAGATCAAGGCAGACGGCACCTTCCGCGTGGTGGAAATCGGTGGTTGGAACCCTATGGTGGTCAGCAGCCAACGTTTCACCCTTTTGACACGCGATGGCCATTCCTACCCTGTCATTTCTGGATCTGTTCCCCCGCATTTGACACGTGGCGCAAACGGTCCTGCCCTTCCAGCAATCGGGGATATTGTCTTTGATGGTGGCTTTGCCAACAAAGAAGAAGCCGAGAGCTTTGGAATCCGTCCAGGCGACACCTTGGTCCCTGAAAGCACTGCAATCTTAACAGCCAATCAGAAAAACATCATCTCCAAAGCTTGGGACAACCGTTATGGGGTCTTGATGGTCAGCGAATTGGCACAAGCCCTCTCTGGACAAGCCCTAGCAAACGAACTCTATGTCGGAGCGACTGTCCAAGAAGAAGTCGGACTGCGCGGTGCAGGGACTTCTGTGACCAAGTTTGATCCAGAAATCTTCCTGGCTGTTGACTGTTCTCCAGCAGCAGATGTCTACGGAGGCCAAGGAGCTATCGGTGAGGGAACCCTCCTTCGCTTCTTTGATCCAGGTCACCTCATGTTGCCAAATATGAAGGACTTCCTCCTCACCACCGCTGAAGAAGCCGGCATCAAGTACCAATACTACTGTGGAAAAGGCGGAACGGATGCTGGAGTAGCCCACTTACGAAGTGGTGGTGTGCCATCTACTACCATCGGAGTCTGCGCACGCTACATCCACTCCCACCAAACCCTCTACGCTATGGATGACTTCCTTCAAGCCCAAGCCTTCCTTCAAGCCTTGGTCAAAAAATTGGATCGTTCAACCGTTGATTTAATTAAGAATTATTAATATTTTTCCAAAATAATTGTTTTAAACCCCCATTTTGGGGTTTTTTTGATATAATACTGAATGAATATTGCAACGGGTGTTCTTTTGCACTCCCCTTTCCCCTATGTGAAAGGCGGAGCACCGCTAAAGATCACCCTCGCTTCTTTATTGGAGGTTTAAATGAAGAAACAAGCTTTTAGTTCCGAAAAGTATTTGAATTTGCAACGCGATCACATCCTCGAGCGCATCAACCAATTTGATGGCAAGCTCTACCTAGAGTTTGGAGGAAAAATGTTGGAAGATTTCCACGCAGCTCGTGTCCTTCCTGGTTATGAACCAGATAACAAAATTAAGCTTCTCCAAGAACTTCGTGACCAAGTGGAGATTGTGATTGCTATTAATGCCAATAACATTGAGCATTCAAAAGCGCGTGGTGACCTAGGAATCTCTTATGACCAAGAGGTCTTCCGCTTGATTGATAAATTCAACGAATTGGGCATCTATGTTGGCTCTGTCGTCATCACTCAGTATGCTGGTCAACCAGCTGCAGACCTTTTCCGCAAACAGTTGGAAAAGAACGGTATCGCCTCTTACCTCCACTACCCAATCAAGGGCTACCCAACGGATATGGATCACATCATTTCTCCTGAGGGAATGGGGAAAAACGACTACATTCAAACTAGCCGTAATCTCGTTGTCGTGACAGCTCCTGGTCCTGGTTCTGGTAAATTGGCGACTTGTATGTCCAACATGTACCATGACCAATTAAATGGCATCAAATCTGGTTATGCTAAATTTGAAACTTTCCCAGTTTGGAACTTACCTTTGCATCACCCAGTGAATTTGGCCTATGAAGCTGCTACTGCAGACCTTGACGATGTCAATATGATTGACCCATTCCACCTCCAAACCTATGGCGAAACAACGGTCAACTACAACCGGGATATTGAAATCTTCCCTGTCTTGAAGCGGATGTTGGAACGCATCCTCGGAGAATCTCCTTACGCTTCCCCAACAGATATGGGTGTGAACATGGTCGGCTTTGCCATCGTGGACAATGACGCAGCGATTGAAGCCTCTAAGCAAGAAATTATCCGCCGTTACTACCAAACCATTCTGGATGTGAAAGCAGAGCGTGTCGGAAACGGAGCTATTAAGAAAATTGAACTCTTGATGAATGACTTAGGCATTTCACCAAAAGACCGCCAAGTCACCGTCCTTGCCCGTCAAAAAGAGGAAGAAACCGGTGAACCTGCCTTGGCCCTGGAATTGCCGAACGGAGAAACCGTGACAGGTAAGACTTCTGACTTATTTGGTCCAACGGCAGCTGTTCTCATCAACGCCATCAAGAAATTGGCCCATATTGATAAAGAAACCAAGTTGATTGAGCCAGAATATGTGAAACCAATCCAAGGCTTGAAGATCAACCACTTGGGCAGTCGCAACCCTCGCCTCCACTCAAATGAAATCCTCATCGCCCTCGCCATTACCGCCATGAACCATCCAGAGGCAAATCTTGCCATGCAAGAATTGGGTCGATTGAAAGGGAGCGAAGCCCATTCAACAGTCATGTTGACAGACGAAGATAAGAACGTTCTTCGCAAACTGGGCATTCATGTGACCATGGATCCAGTTTACCAATACGATCGCTTGTACCGCAAATAAAGAAAAGCAAGGCTAGACCGTTGGTCCTAGCTCCATATACAAAAAATCCCCT
Source organism: Streptococcus sp. 1171_SSPC (assembly GCF_001069335.1). Classification (NCBI taxonomy): domain Bacteria; kingdom Bacillati; phylum Bacillota; class Bacilli; order Lactobacillales; family Streptococcaceae; genus Streptococcus; species Streptococcus sp. 1171_SSPC. Next base: position 46,222 of record NZ_JWAK01000031.1, on the reverse strand, counting down.
GAGTGCCTGAACCAGTTGGCACCCAGGGGATTTTTCATAGTTTAATTGAATGGAAAATTACCTCTCCTTAAAAAGATAGAGGCCCACAATCAGTATCGGGACAAGGAGAAGGGGATACACTTCTTTTGGCAGTAAGTCCGTTTCCAAACTCAACCAAAGGAAAAAAACAGCCAAGACAATCGCGATCAACCATTTTACAAGATAAGATTTCATGACGCCCTCCTGCTCCTAATCTATTTACGCATAGTATACTCCTGCTCAATTAACCTGTCAAGGTAAAAAAAGTAGTCGACCATTGGATCAACTACCTTTTGTTTCTTTCACAGCCTCCCACAGTTGTCGGATCTGTTTTCTTTGGACAGGATCCACAAAGTAAGGAGCAATTTCATTTAAGGATTCTAGGACAAATGCCCGTTCTGCCACATACGGATGAGGGAGAATCAAATCTGGACTATAGAGGATCAAATCCTCCATATAAAGGAGATCCAAATCGATGACCCGTGGTCCCCATTTGATCTCACGGACCCGACCCATTTCTAGCTCGATTCCTAGCAAGGTCTCAATCAAGTCTTGGGGCGTAAACCAAGTTTCGACCTCTACGACTTGGTTGAGAAAGCTATCTTGCTCGACCCCTCCCCAAGGTGCTGTCTCAATCTGAGAAGAGGTTTGGAGAATCGTAAGCCCCTTTTCTTCTAGTCTAGATACAGCCGTCGCCAACTGTTGTCCCTTATCCCCCATATTGGTTCCCAGACCAATAAAGGCTCGTCTTTTTTCTCGTTCAATCGTGACCGAGCAGGTATCCAAAGGTAGAGGAACTGGCGCCCAAGGTTTTTTCAGCTCAAGTCGAACCTTTTTGACAAAGTCATAGGTTGCAAAAATCTTCTCCACAAGCTGAAAAGCTACTGTCTCAATCAAATCAATTTTCTCAGCTTGAACCCAATTTGTCAGTTGCTCTGCTAAGATTCCATAATGGATTGAAGCCGTCAAATCGCCCGTCCGAGCAGCCCGGGTCATCTCATAATCGACACAGACATCCAAGACAAAGCGTTGCCCCAATTCCTTTTCAGCGGAAAACACACCATGATAGGCATAAATTTCCAAATCTTTAATCCGTAATTGATCCACCATCATCACCTCAGTTTATCTAGGGATTAGTGTCCCATCAGTTTATAGGCTTCGTTTTTCAAGTCTTTATCTGTCTCGAACAAGCCACGCGCTGCTGTCGTTACAGTAGCTGTCCCTGGTTTGCGCACCCCACGCATGTTCATACACATGTGCTCTGCTTCCACCCAAACAAGGGCTCCCTGCGCTCCCAGATACTCCATCAAGGCATCCGCGATTTCCACTGTCAAGCGCTCCTGGATTTGAGGCTTTTTGGCGTACACTTCCACCGTCCGAGCTAGCTTAGAAAGGCCCGCTACGCGCCCATTTGGGATATAGGCAATGTGGACCTTGCCATAGAAGGGCAAGAAATGGTGTTCACACATCGAGTGGAAGAAGATATCCTTTTCCACCACCATATTGTTGTCCACAATCTCAAAAGATTTTGATAGGTGGACTTCCGCAGTTTGGTTGAGACCTGCAAAAATCTCTTGGTACATCTTGGCAATGCGTTCTGGTGTTTCTTGCAAGCCCTCACGGCTTCCGTCTTCACCGACGGCGTCGATAATCATCTTCACGGCTTCTTGAATTTTCTTTGTATCCATGTCATCTCCTACTGATTTCTTCGATTAGAAAGGCTCTCACCTGAGCCAAAAAGTACAAGGATCCCGTCACTAAGAGGAGATCAGATTGTTGCGATTCTCTTTCTAGATATTGGGTTAAAAACACCTTCCATTCTTGATAAGGCAGGCCTTTTTGATGGGCTATTTCCTGCATGTCTCTCACGGAATAGGCGCGTGAATCCTCAAAGGTCGTCAAGGTTAATTGACTCTTTTTCAATCCGCTCCACAGTTCCAGCATCTCCTCAATCGCCTTGGTCTGGATACAGGTAAACAAGACTTGTTTGTCCAACTGTCCATACCGTTCTTTCATGGTGGCTACAAGAGGGGCTACTGCATGCGGATTATGGGCGCCATCTAGAATGATGAGAGGCTGGTTAGAAATAACCTCTAGGCGTCCCGGCCACTGGACCCCTTCCCAAGCTTGGAGGATTTCTTCTCGACTTAAGAAAGAGAGCCCCTTTTCTTGACAGAAGGTATCGCAGAGAGCCAGGGCCAGCCCGGCATTGTCGACTTGATGAAGTCCCAAGAGCCCTGTTTTTAGTTGCATTTCTTCCCGATACTGGCTCTGATAGCCAAAGACTTCCCCATCAGCCAAAGACGCTTGGTAGCTAACTAAAAAGTCCTGACCTAACAGCTCTACTGGTGCCGATAAGCGGTTCGCCCGCTGCACAATGACTTCTTGGGCTTCCAGTTCCATCCGGCCTAACAAGACCGGAATCTTTTCCTTGATGATTCCCGCCTTCTCTCGAGCAATGGAGGCCAAATCTGGCCCTAAGAGAGCCACATGGTCCAGACCAATCGTCGTGATGGCTGTCAAAATAGGCTGACAAACATTGGTACTATCGAGACGCCCCCCCATGCCCACTTCCAAAATGACCACATCTGGCTTTTCTACTGCAAAATAATCAAAAGCCAGGACGGTCATCAACTCGAACTCGGTCAAGCCCAGCAAGGTCTGATCAGAACTATTGTTTGCAAGTAAGTCCTGATAGAGGGACAGATAAGTCTCTAAATCCTGATCTGAGATAGGAAGACCATTGATACTGATTTGCTCATGAAAGGAAACTAGATAGGGGGATGAGAAAACACCAACCCGCAACCCTTTTGCCTCTAGTAAAGACCGTAAATGGGCTAGGGTCGATCCTTTTCCATTGGTCCCAGCTAGATGGATTACAGGACAGGCTAAGTGTGGGTTTCCCCTCAAGGCCAGCAGGGCTTCCATTCGCTCCAAGCCAAAATGAGGCTCGGAAGAACGATAAGTGGCTAACCAACTGAGATCTACTGTCATATCTCTTCTCTTTTCTTTAGCGATATTGTTTCAAATGAAGGTCCTGCGCTTGATCGGCTTGGTAGACCGCACTACCGATAGCTACCGCCATCTTATGAAGAGGGATATCATGCACACGCACAATTTCTACCCCTTGGCTGGCAGCTACACTCGTCAAATGACTAGAGGCCAAATCCTGATTATAGAATCCTTCTTTCGTTTCAGGGGCAGTCTCAAATCCCTCTTCCTCCAGAATATTGACCACAAAGCGCTTCCGAGAGACTCCTAAAAAGATTGGATACCCCTTAGCATGAATGCTTTTTAAGTCCTGCAAGAGTTGGAGGTTTTCCCGTTTGGTCAAGCCAAAACCGATACCAGGATCTAAGAAGAGTTGATCCGGACTCAATCCTGCTTCCTCTGCCCGCTCAAGGCTCTTAGCAAAGAAGGTCCACATGCAGTCTTGGATAGAGAGACCTTCAAACTGCGACAACTCCTCCGATGAAAAGGCCGGCTCAAAGCCAAAGGTTGGAAAAATGACGGAACTTGGATGATGAGGACGAGCCATGACTGGATTAAACATAAGAATGACTCCAGCCTGAGCTTCTGCAATCACTCTCGCCATTTGCGGATCTCCCAGCAAGCCTGTGATATCATTGACCAAGTCTGCACCAGCTGCTAGGGCTGCACGAGCGACCTCTGACTTCCAAGTATCAACCGAAATCAAGATATCACTCTCTGCTCGAATTGCTTCAATGACGGGCACGACTCGCTGAATTTCTTCCTGAATTTCCACAAAATGACTCCCTGGACGTGTGGACTCCCCACCAATATCCAGTATGCTTGCTCCTTCTGCTATTAACTTTCGAGCTTGCTCGAGAGCTCCTTCTACCGTTTGGTAACGTCCACCATCTGAAAAGGAGTCGGGGGTGACATTGAGGATGCCACATAGAAGAGTCCGATCCTTGCCTAGTTGTCTCCATTCACTCTTTGACATATCTTCCTTCATCTTTCTAAGAAAAGCCAACCAAGCATAGAAAAGAGGTTAGAATCTTTCCAACCTCCGAGTTTGTCTCTATCTGCGCCTAGATGCTTCTTTGGTAGCTTACCAAAGCTTCTGAATAAAACCCATTGGTCCTATCATTCTACCATATTTTAAGCGGGAAGAAAAGAAACCAGGATAGTTATCAGAAAGGCAAAAGCATTCATGGTAAAGTGCAATAAAATCGAATATTCTACTCGTTTGTAGCGGTAGGCAACCCAAGTCAAGATGAGAGACATACCTCCATAGATGACCCAGGAACCAAGATTACTCGGTGTGTGTAAATAGGCAAATACAAGAGCCCCAACCAAATAACCAATTTTTTCGTGCCCCTTAAAGATCAAGCGGGGAATCACAGCTCGACAAATAATTTCTTCTCCTAAAGGCGCCACTACGACAATGAGCAAACCCATTGCCAGCTGAGGAGCCAAGGAAGAAAGCCCCTGAATTGTTTCCTGATTGGCTGTAGTGGTCTCTCCTATATTCCGAAGCACTGTAGCCCCCACAATATTATTTGCAAGTAGAAGCAAAAAATAAAGGAAATTTCGCCCAATATCTCTGCCTTTGATTCGTGAAAAATCTAGTGAATCAAGTGGACTCCATTTCATAAACCACCAAAGCAAATAAACGAGGAGCATGGTAACCCCAAGGACTAGACTATTGATCGTCCAATTTGACCAAGCATTTTTAATCCCCAAGATCAAAGCGATCATGGGTAGTTGGGTTGCTAACAATAACGGTATTCCAATTAGTAACCACAGACCATTTGAAACCCATTTTTTCTCCATCCAATTTTCCATTATTTTACCTCGATTGTCAAACTATTTTTCTAGTATAGCATAGATGAGCTACTGGGGCAAGCCCAAGTAGTAGTCGCACAATAGAAAAAAGAGACGCTTCAAATCAGCCTCTTCTCTCTTGTTTTTTTAGAATAAAGTCTTACCCCTTATTTTTAAAGCGTTCAACATCACGGGCAATGACTAATTCTTCGTCCGTTGGGATGACCAAAACTCTCACTTTAGCATCCGCTGTTGAAATATCTCCTTCTGCACCAAAGACATTCTTTTCTGGATCAAGCTCACAACCAAACCAAGTCATCCCGTTAATGACTTGTTCACGGATTGTTTTAGAATTTTCCCCGATACCAGCTGTGAAGATGATAGCATCTGCTCCATTCAAGACAGCAAAGTATTGACCGATGTATTTCTTAATACGATCGACAAAAATGTCGTTGGCCAAAAGTGCCTTGTCATTTCCATTGCGCATGGCTTCGTGAATATCACGCATATCGCTAGAAAGTTCAGACACCCCTAGTAGACCAGATTCACGATTCAAGATACGACTGATATCTTCTGGACTGTTGAAGTCCTCTGTGTGCTCCATCAAGTAAGGAATAATAGCAGGGTCAATATCCCCTGTACGTGTTCCCATCATGATTCCACCAAGTGGTGTGAAGCCCATAGACGTATCGACAGAAATTCCTTTGTCTACCGCTGTAATAGAAGCCCCATTCCCAATGTGGCAGGTGATTAATTTCAACTCTTCGATTGGTTTTCCAAGTAGCTTAGCAGCTTCGTGGGCTACATACTCATGGCTAGTCCCGTGAGCCCCATATTTACGAACCTGGTTTTCTGTATAGTACTTAGTTGGAAGAGGATAACGATAGGCTTTTTCAGGCATTGTTGTATGGAAAGAGGTATCAAATACAACAACACTGGTAATATCTGGTAACAATTCTTTAAAGGCACGGATCCCAGCAGCGTTGGCAGGATTGTGCAATGGAGCCAACAAAGAAAGTTCCTCAACCTTTTGAATGACTTCTTCATCTACAAGAGCAGACTCTTTGAAGTACTCACCACCTGCTACGACACGGTGTCCTACTCCAGTGATTTCATCGTAGGAAGCAATAATATTAAAACGAATCAAATCATCGAGAAGGATTTTAACCGCTTGTGTGTGGTTCTCAATATCTAAAACCTGTTTTTCTGCTCGACCATCGAATTTTACTGTCGAAATGGAATCTTTAAGTCCAATTCTCTCGATGAGCCCTTTTGCCAAAACTGTTTCTTCTGGCATTTGGTATAATTGCCATTTCAAACTTGAACTACCTGCATTAATTGCAATTGTTTTCGTCATTTTTTTACCTCTTTAAGCGTTTTCACTCCTATTATAGCAAAATTTTGTTTAAATTTCACTTTCTTTATTCCAGTTTTGAAAACTTTCACGGAATTTCATGAGGTCTTCCTGGTCTTGCAAATCAGTCAAAGGATAGACAAACGGTTGGACCACCGCTTCTTCTTGCTTGCGTAAAACAAAGATGGTTTTTGCTAGATTGGCTGATCGAAAGAGGTTCTCTGGCAAGGTCACCATGGCCAAGACCTGAGCATGATCATGCATCCATTTTTTCAGCAGAGGACTCTGCTCGCTTGTCAAAAGATCATTCGGAGCTAGAAAAATAGCAACGCCACCTGGTTTTAAATATTTTAGCGATTGTTCAATCAATAAATGATGGGCGTAAGTGTGGCCCTGAGGGGAAGCGACCTGGTAACGACTCGCAATGGCATCATCTGGATAATAACCGACAGGTAAATCGCTGATAATCACATCACTCTCTTTCAAAACTTGTGGACGAACGGCATCACCTTGGGCAAAATTCACATCCGACTTCATCACTTCTGCCATACTAGCCGCAAGGTCAATCAAAAGATCATCCATTTCCAAGCCCAAATAATCTAAGGAACGCTGACAGTTGTTCATCAAGGTTTGGGCCAAGTTCCCTGTTCCGCTCCCCATTTCTAGCACATCTACTTGATCGGAACTAGCCAACTGATCCACTAGAAAGACCAGAAGAAATCCAATCCCATCTGGCGTAAATTGGTGATTGGCTTGTAGGGGCTCTGTTTGGGCTGCCTTCATCAAAAGATACTGGAAGGAGCGACGCCACTCTTCCTTGTTTAAGTTCAAGTCCTTCAGCCGCTGGTTGTTTTCCTTCACTAGAGTCAACTCTGTTTGCCCATCCAGATAGATGGCATTCTGCTCCACTAGAGCATCATAAAAGTTGGTCTGCAAATCATTTTGGATAGTTTGGGTATTCTCTAATAGGTAGCCGTAGGCTTTCTCAATTTTTTCGAAATTCATGCTTTCCTCCATCTCTTAATCATATCAAATTTTAAGAGTTTTCGCTATGCTTTTCGACGACCTGAGACTTCTCTTCCTCTGTTATGGTCGAGTGGCCTGTAGCCGAATCTGGAGCCTGCTTCTCCTTTTCCTTTTTGTCGGTTTTTTTCTTTTCCCGAGGAGGTAGAGAAAAGGTGAAATGGTAGCTTTCCCCATCTTGTAAGTGACTCGTTACGTTGGCAAAGCCTGATTTTTCTTCCAAATCGACTCGGCCAGTTGAGAAGGTTATGGTTTTTTCTTCCCGATCCCAAGTATCAATCGCCAATTGAGCTTGTGCATAAGCCTGGATCCGGTGCTGACTAGCAAGGAGAATCCGTCTCTCTGCCACTTGTCTGTTCAGGTAAAACTGAAGCAAGAGACTAAAAACCGCCGATATAAAAAGGGCATAAAGAAGGATCCCGGCCTCAATCTGCTTCTTTTTTATCCTTTTCCACCACACGGTAGACCACCTCCCTTTCTAACCCTTCTTCAAAGCGCAGTTGAATAGACACCAGATCTCCTCTTTTTTCAATCCAGGCGGATTCAACTCCATCTATCATCGGTTGATAGCCACGGCCAGTCGCATCTGTCTTTCGGATATCTCCCCCCTTAGCCAGTCCAATGGCTATGGGTTTTTGATCCTGAACAAGATAGAGTTTGTTGTCTCTGACCTCTTCAAATTGGCTACGAGACAATTCAATATCCAGCTGGTCCTGAAAGAGTAACCATTCCTCTTGCTTGATGTGACTTTGGTACTGGAGTTCTTGACGCAAGAGGCTTGTCAATCCTTGAAACACCAATAAACCACCGCTGATGACGAGCAGGGCAACCAAGGCCTCCAATAAAGTAAAGGCTGGCAGTTTAGTTCTTTTCAACAGCAATCACAACCTTTCCTTCATGATAGACCTTTAAGGACTTGGCAGACCTCTCCACCTGGACACTGACCTGATTGATGTTCAATTGATCTTGCCTTGTCTGGATCGCCATTTTTGCGACGCGCAAAACTTCTCCTTGTCTCAACTCTTCTAAACGCTGCTGTCGCGAGTCCCCTAGCTCTCCCAGCACAAGGGTCGTGAGGACACCAAACATCGCTAGGGCGATTAGGCCTTCTAACAAGAGACTAGCGGGGAGCCGTCGATTTTTTAATTTTTCCATTCCCAATTGCCAACTGATAGGTCACCACCTCTTTCTCTGTCTGAAATTGAATCTTGGTCAAGCTTGAATTGCCTCCTGCTGGATCAAAGGTCAGTTGCTTCTCTCTGACCACTTCCACCCTTTTTGGAAGCGGTAATTCTTGATAGGGACTATGAACCCCGCCGTGGTCGATGGAAAGGAGAGCTCTCTCCTCTTTTGCAATACTCATCTTTTGTGTCTCCTGATAGACCCGTTCAAATTCCGAGAAAAACAATGTTTCTTCCACCTGCCCAAAGGCTTGATGGACTGACCCAGCTAGCAGCCAACATAGAAGACTGACGATACCTAGAGTTAGTAAGCTCTCTAGAAGGGTGAAAGCTTTAATCTGCAACCGCACGGTGATCACCTGCATTCTTCACATAGTGAGCACGGTAGGCTTCTGCTTGTTTTTGAGTGATTTGTCCTTCTGCGACAAGCTTAGAAAGACTAGCTTTTTCATTCTGATGATTAAGTTCATAGAGCTCAGCCTGGCTCTCCACGACTTTGACGACTGCTCGATTTCCTGTATCTGTTACCGAATCTTTCTGCTTGGTCAAGTTCGGAACAAAGAGCAAGAGAAGAACGCTGATAATAAGCAAAACAACTAACATTTCAATCAGAGTAAAAGCTTTTACCTTGAGTGTACGCAATGATTTCATAAAGGAACCTCCAAATTTTCATAAATAGGCAGCAACATGGCTGCATAGAGCAAAACAATCATAAGAGCAACAAAGACAAAGACCAGTGGTTGGACGACATTCATGGCCTTGTTCAAACGATGGAAAAAGCCTGCCCAGGTCTTGTCTGCATAGATTTCCAACTCACTACCGAGCTTGGACTTGGCCTCCCCATATTCAATCATGAGGGCCAGCTCTCGTTTAAAGAAAGGATAAGTCTGAATATGGTCAGAAAAAGACCTGCCACGAGCCAATGCCCGTTCTAAATCCTGTCCAATCTCTCGAAAGAGACGAGAACATTGCCCCTGCATCACAGGAAAAATTTGATTCAGCTCCAACCCTTGGGCAATCATACTTCCCCATTCTCGAGCATAAAAAGCTGTCAGATAATCCTGTAGGAAGGGGCGAAGAAAAGGAAGTCTAGCCAAAGATGAAACCAGGGCCAGCCGCTTGGCACGACGGCCTAGGAAAAGGAGCATCAAAACTCCAATCGTCAACACCACACTCCCTAACAAAACATACTGGGGAAAAACACTAATCAGTCGTGTCGCCCCATTTTGACTCTCCAACTGAGGCAAGAGATAATTTTTCAGCCCCAGCATAATCAAGATCAAAAATCCCAACAAGAGCACGGGATAGGTCGCCACCTCAACTAGTTTCTTTCGAACCTGGGTCAGATTTTCCAAGTAGCTACGGATTTTTTCCAAACTTAAGGTGATATTTCCATGCTGCTCCGCCAATGCCAATTGAGTCGTTACCTGATCGGAGAAACTTAGATCAGAAAGGATGGCTGACAGGGGCTTTCCGTTGGCCAGTCCGACCTGCATCCTCTCGACAAAATTGGCTTCTACCAATTGACTGCGCCGAAGAAAGTCGATGACCTCTGATAGATGAAAGCCACTACTGTAGAGATTGTGAAAGAGCTCAATGACATGTTCTTGCTTAGCAATCGATAATTTTTTCGGCTTGCGCCTGATCCAGCTCAATATGTCCCGCTTCATAAAGCGCGTCCATTTGCTGGTTCCACTTTTGACTGGAGTGGTTTTGGTAATCTTGGATGGCAAAGTCAGTGACACCTCCTCCCTTTATCAAACGCTGGTAACATATCCCTTGAAGGACAATCCGTAACTCCTCCTCACTCACCCCCAACTCCAATAGGCGTTCATAAACCCCAGGAATGCTCTTGGCATGGATGGTGGAAAAGACTGTCACACCTGTCAGACTAGCCCGAATAACTGCGCGAGCTGTCTCCGTGTCACGGATTTCTCCGATGAGGAGGAGATCTGGGCGATGACGCAAAGACAGTTTAATCAAGCTATCATAGGTCATACCAATCGCTTCATTGAGTTGCAGTTGCAGCATCTCTTCCTGCTTAATTTCTACGGGATCTTCAATTGACATGACTTGTTGCCCTGAAAATTTCTTCTTGGCCAGGGCATGCATCAGTGTCGTCTTCCCCGATCCGACTGGACCTGCAAATAAGTAGAGCCCCCGCTTACTCACCTTCTCTTCTAGCTCTTGAAGTTGGTCGAACCAGAAACGGAGCTCCCGGTCCTCATTGTGGAGCAGGCGAATGACCAAACTCTCATATCCCCTATAGTCTCCCACAGTAGACAAACGTAAGGACAAGACCTTATCCCCTAGAGAATAGTCACAGGAGCCCAATTGACTCCGGCGCCTTTCCCCCACATTCATCCCTGCCATAAACTTAAAATGGCTGACGACCGCTACCATTTGTTCTTGTGAATAGGTCTCGATAAAGCATCGCTCATCCCCAACCCTTAAAAAGAGCTGATAGTCTGACGATCGAGGAACAAAATAAATATCCTGAGCTTCGGCATTCGATGCCATTCGAATTATGGATTGTGCAATTTCTTGAACCATATTTCCTCCTTTCACTATATAATTCGCAAATAATTTGCCAACTAACGCTGAATTTAGAAAAAAGAGCAAAAAAAAAGAAACTCAACTGCATATTGAATTTCTCTTCCTATAGATTATTGCTCTCGTAGTCTAGCTTACAAGAGCGATGAGCCGTGTGGGCATTCTCTTTTTCGTAGCCTGGACGGCGCTTGCTTCTCGGTATCTTCTGATCGTTTTCTAGCAAGGCGACTGAATGATATTGTTGCACGTATTCCGCACATTCTTCACACCAGCGCTGATCCTCAGGATCCCAAAAAATCGTCATTAAATCACTTCTACTTTTAAATAATGGAGATTGCTCTCTTAAAAGTAACCATTGGCGTTTGTAGTATTTTAGGGCTTCATAATAGTCATCAAAACTCTGACTAGTGACAATGTCCTTCTCCCAATCTTCTAAAAACCACCAGGGTTCGTAATCCCCATACATTTCAATTACTTGATACATATTTCTCTCCGTCCTTTGTATCCAATATTATATATAAAATCCTTTGATAATAAAAGAATTCTGCTTATGAAAGAAAAATACAGTGAATTTTCCGAACGTTTTCTCCATTTTCTTTCAAAATATACCCCGACGAAGGAAAGCTAGGCTATTTTTTGACACAAACAAAAAGAAGCCCTACTGATAATCAGTAAAGCTTCTTTTGGGATTAATTTTCTTCCACTACAGTTGATTCAACCATTTCAGTTACTTCTTCTGTGACTGGAACTTCTTCGATAATTTCGACTTCATTGACTGCTTGTGGTTCCAAGTTACGGTAGCGAGCCATACCTGTACCTGCAGGAATAATCTTACCAATGATAACATTTTCCTTAAGTCCAAGGAGATGGTCTTTCTTACCACGAATCGCTGCATCAGTGAGGACACGAGTTGTTTCCTGGAAGGAAGCCGCTGACAAGAAACTATTGGTTTCAAGAGAGGCTTTGGTGATTCCCATAAGGACAGGACGAGCCGTCGCAGGAACCCCACCAGAAATAACCACATCACGGTTGGCATCTGTAAAGTCTGTGATATCCATGAGAGTACCCATGAGAAGGTCTGTATCTCCTGGATCCATAACGCGAACCTTACGGATCATTTGACGCACCATTACCTCGATGTGTTTGTCGCCGATTTCTACCCCTTGGCTACGGTATACTTTTTGTACTTCCGCAAGGAGGTAAGTTTCAACTGACAAGACATCACGAACGGCAAGGAGACGTTTTGGTTGGATAGATCCTTCTGTAAGAGCCGCACCACGAGAGACTTGATCTCCCACTTCGACTTTCATGCGGGCTGTGTAAGGGACAACGTATTCTCCCTCTCCAGTCGCACCACGAACAAAGACTTTCTTGGTCCGTGTAGAAGCATCTTCTTCAATAGCTGTGACTTCCCCTTTGACCTCAGTGATGACCGCTTCCCCTTTCGGATTGCGGGCTTCAAAGATTTCTTGGACACGAGGAAGACCTTGCGTGATATCAGTATTTGAGGCAACCCCACCCGTGTGGAAGGTACGCATTGTAAGCTGTGTACCAGGTTCCCCGATAGATTGGGCAGCGATTGTACCAACTGCTTCACCAACTTCAACCGCATCACCAGTCGCCAAGTTGATACCATAACAGTGACGGCAGACACCATGACGAGTGTTACATGTGAAGACAGAACGGATGGTCACTGCTTCAACACCTGCATTGACGATGTCACGAGCGATATCTTCTGTAATCAAGGTATCTGGACCAACGATGACTTCTCCTGTTTCAGGATGTTTAACAGTTTTCTTGGTATAACGACCTGTCAAACGCTCTTCCAATGGTTCAATCATTTCTTTACCATCTGTAATAGAGGTAATCAGAAGTCCACGGTCAGTTCCACAGTCATCTTCACGAATGATCACGTCTTGGGCAACGTCAACCAAACGACGAGTCAAGTAACCTGAGTCGGCTGTCTTGAGGGCCGTATCGGTCATCCCTTTACGCGCACCGTGAGTAGAGAAGAACATTTCGAGTACTGACAAACCTTCGCGGAAGTTTGAAAGGATCGGCAATTCCATGATCCGTCCGTTTGGAGCGGCCATCAAACCACGCATACCGGCAAGTTGTGAGAAGTTTGAGATGTTACCACGGGCTCCAGAATCCATCATCATAACGATTGGGTTCTTCGGATCTTGGTTATCAATCAGACGTTTTTCCAATTTCTCACGGGCTGCACGCCATTCAGCTGTAACCGCATTGTAGCGCTCATCATCTGTAATCATCCCTTTACGGAACTGTTTGGTGATTTGTTCTACACGTTTGTGAGATTCTTCAATGATTTCAGCCTTGTCTTCAACAACTGGAATATCGGCAATCCCCACTGTCAAACCAGCAAGGGTTGAGTGGTGGTAACCTAAGTCTTTCAAACGGTCCAAGAAAGCAGATGTTTCTGTTGTACGGAAGCGTTTGAAGATTTCCGCGATGATATTTCCAAGGTTTTTCTTCTTGAATGGAACGTTTAATTCCAATTTCTCAATCGCCGCTTTGACATCTTGACCAGGCTCCAAGAAATACTTAGCTGGAACGCCTTCTGTCAAGTTGGCATTGTTTGGCTCTTGGAGATATGGAAGTTCTGCAGGCATGATATCGTTAAAGAGAATCTTACCAACAGTTGTCAAGAGAATCTTGTGTTGTTGCGCTTCTGTCCATGGCTTGTTCAAGCTATCGGTCGCAATTCCGACGCGAGTATGCAAGTGAACATAGCCATTGCGAAGGGCCATAACCGCTTCATCACGGTCTTTGAAGACCATGCCTTCACCTTCACGACCAGCTTCTTCCATAGTGAGGTAGTAGTTCCCCAAAACCATATCCTGAGATGGGGTAACGACTGGTTTACCATCTTTAGGGTTCAAGATATGCTCAGCAGCCAGCATCAAGATACGAGCTTCTGCTTGGGCTTCTTCTGAAAGCGGTACGTGGATGGCCATTTGGTCACCGTCAAAGTCGGCATTGTAGGCTTCACAGACAAGTGGGTGCAAGCGAAGGGCTTTCCCGTCAATCAAGACAGGTTCAAAGGCTTGGATACCCAAACGGTGAAGGGTCGGTGCGCGGTTCAAAAGTACTGGGTGTTCTTTGATAACTTCTTCCAAGATATCCCAGATACGTTCATCTCCACGTTCGACCAAGCGTTTAGCGGCTTTTACGTTTTGCACGATGTCACGCGCAACGATTTCACGCATCACGAATGGTTTAAAGAGCTCGATGGCCATTTCACGTGGCACACCACATTGGTACATCTTAAGAGTTGGACCAACGGCGATAACGGAACGTCCTGAGAAGTCCACCCGTTTACCGAGCAAGTTTTGACGGAAGCGTCCTTGTTTCCCTTTGAGCATGTGGCTCAATGATTTCAGTGGACGGCTACCTGGTCCTGTGATTGGACGACCACGACGACCGTTGTCGATCAAAGCATCAACGGCTTCTTGGAGCATCCGTTTTTCGTTTTGCACGATGATACCAGGGGCATTCAACTCAAGCAAACGTGCCAAACGGTTGTTCCGGTTGATCACACGACGGTAAAGGTCGTTCAAGTCAGATGCGGCAAAACGGCCACCATCCAATTGGACCATCGGACGAAGATCTGGTGGAATAACTGGAAGGATGTTGAGAACCATCCATTCTGGCTTGTTGCCAGATTTGTAGAAGGCATCTAAGACATCCAAACGGCGAACAGCCTTCACACGTTTTTGACCAGTTGCAGTCTTCAATTCTTCTTTCAAGACAGCAATTTCAGCTTCCAAATCCACTTGTTTCAAGAGGTCTTGGATCGCTTCTGCCCCCATCTTAGCGACAAAGGAACCTGGTCCGTATTCACGCAAGCGTTCACGGTATTCACGTTCTGTCATGATGGACTTGTGCTCAAGCGGTGTATCTTTTGGATCGATCACCACATAAGCTGCGAAGTAGATGACTTCTTCAAGGGCACGAGGACTCATGTCCAAGGTCAACCCCATACGAGAAGGGATGCCTTTGAAGTACCAGATGTGTGATACAGGCGCTTTCAATTCGATGTGTCCCATGCGTTCACGACGAACCTTGGCACGTGTTACTTCCACACCACAGCGGTCACAAACGATCCCTTTGTAACGGATCCGTTTGTATTTTCCACACGCACATTCCCAGTCTTTTGTCGGTCCAAAGATGACTTCATCAAAGAGACCTTCACGTTCTGGTTTCAATGTACGGTAGTTGATTGTTTCAGGTTTCTTGACCTCTCCATAAGACCATGAACGGACCTTGCTTGGAGAAGCTAGGGTGATTTGCATACTTTTAAAACGATTTACATCAACCACTATTTCTTACCTTTCTTTATGTTCATTATCGATTGTATGTTCTTCTGCTTTTTGGCGAAGGAGAGAAGGAATTTTCTTCACTCCTTCAAGCCTAAAGCTTGGGATAGAGAACCTTCTCAGGTTTTCCATCCTCTTGAACTACATATTAAATTATTCTTCTTTCCCTTCAGCTTCAAAAGCCGCGCGAGCTTCCTTAGCTGCTTTTTCACGTGCTTTTTCTAGATCATCTACGTGGATGACATCGTCGTCTTCCCCTTCGTCAAGATCGCGAAGTTCGACTTCTTTGTCATCTTCATCTAGGACACGCATATCCAATCCAAGTGATTGCAATTCTTTCACGAGTACTCGGAAGGACTCTGGTACACCTGGTTTTGGAATTGGTTTTCCTTTGGTAATCGCTTCATAAGCTTTCAAACGTCCGTTGACATCGTCTGACTTGTAGGTCAAGATTTCTTGAAGGACATTAGACGCACCATAAGCCTCAAGGGCCCAAACTTCCATTTCCCCGAAACGTTGTCCACCAAACTGAGCTTTACCTCCGAGTGGTTGTTGGGTAACCATTGAGTATGGTCCGACAGAACGAGCGTGGAGTTTATCATCAACCATGTGGTGAAGCTTGATCATGTACATGACACCGACAGAGACACGGTTATCAAATGGCTCACCTGTACGACCATCATAAAGAATGGTCTTGGCATCGCTATCCATACCTGCTTCACGAACAGTATCCCAGAGGTCTTCTGAGCTTGCTCCGTCAAAGACTGGTGTTGCGATGTGGATGCCCAAGTTACGAGCTGCCATACCAAGGTGAAGTTCCATAACCTGACCGATATTCATACGTGATGGCACCCCAAGTGGGTTCAACATGATATCAACCGGTGTACCATCTGGAAGGTAAGGCATGTCTTCAACAGGAACAATACGGGATACAACCCCTTTGTTTCCGTGACGACCAGCCATCTTATCTCCGACGCGGATCTTGCGTTTTTGTGCGATGTAAACACGAACCAACATGTTCACACCCGATTGCAATTCATCTCCGTTTGCACGCGTAAAGATCTTGACATCGCGAACAACACCATCTCCACCGTGAGGTACACGAAGAGAAGTATCACGCACTTCACGAGATTTATCTCCAAAAATAGCGTGGAGGAGACGTTCTTCAGCAGAAAGGTCTTTTTCACCCTTCGGTGTCACCTTACCAACTAAGATGTCGCCTTCTTTTACTTCCGCACCGATACGGATAATACCCATTTCGTCAAGGTTTCTGAGAGCATCTTCCCCAACGTTTGGAATTTCACGAGTGATTTCTTCAGGGCCTAACTTAGTGTCGCGCGTTTCTGATTCGAATTCTTCCAAGTGAACAGATGTGTAGACATCTTCTTTCACCAAGCGTTCGCTCATGATAACGGCATCCTCAAAGTTGTAACCTTCCCATGTCATGTATGCGACGATTGGGTTTTGACCAAGGGCCATTTCCCCTTTTTCCATCGATGGACCGTCTGCGATAAAGTCTCCTTTTTCAACAACGTCACCAACTTTTACAAGAGTACGTTGGTTGTATGCAGTACCTGAGTTTGAACGACGGAATTTTTGGATGTGGTAGACATCAAGAGATCCATCTTTACGACGAACTTCTACCTTATCCGCATCTGCATAGCTAACTTTACCATCATGTTGCGCAATGACTGCAGCTCCTGAGTCATGAGCTGCTTGATATTCCATACCAGTACCCACGTAAGGCGCTTTTGGATCGATCAATGGCACAGCCTGACGTTGCATGTTGGCACCCATGAGGGCACGGTTGGAGTCATCGTTTTCCAAGAACGGAATACATGCTGTCGCAACGGCAACTACTTGTTTTGGAGATACATCCATGTAGTCGACTTGATCAGATGGGAACTCTTGGTTGTTACCACGGTGACGTCCCATAACGATTGGCTCAGCAAAACCACCTTTTTCGTTCAACTTAGAGTTGGACTGGGCTACGATGTACTCATCTTCTTCATCAGCTGTCAACCAAACGATTTCGTTAGTGACCACACCTTTTTCACGGTCTACTTTACGGTATGGCGTTTGGATGAATCCATACTTGTTCAAGTGTCCGTAGGATGACAAGTTGTTAATCAAACCGATGTTTGGTCCTTCAGGTGTTTCGATTGGACACATACGTCCATAGTGAGTGTAGTGCACGTCACGGACTTCGTATCCAGCACGGTCACGTGTCAAACCACCAGGCCCTAAAGCTGATAAACGACGTTTGTGAGACAACTCAGAAAGTGGATTGTGTTGGTCCATGAACTGGGACAATTGTGAAGAACCAAAGAATTCTTTGATCGCTGCAGTCACTGGACGAATGTTGATAATTTGTTGTGGTGTTAATACTTCATTATCTTGAACAGACATGCGTTCACGAACATTACGTTCCATCCGTGAAAGTCCAAGACGCACTTGGTTGGCAAGTAATTCACCAACCGCACGGATCCGGCGGTTTCCAAGGTGGTCGATATCATCCACGCGGCCAAGACCTTCAGCCAAGTTAAGGAAGTAGCTCATTTCAGCAAGGATATCGGCTGGAGTGATGGTACGAACCTTATCATCTGGATTAGCATTGCCGATGATAGTGACAACGCGATCTGGATCTGTTGGTGCCACAACCTTGAATTTTTGAAGAACGACTGGTTCTGTCAATACTGCTGAATCATTTGGAGTATAGACAATCTTGTTCAGATCACCATCCAAATGTTCTGAGATGCTGTCGATGACATCGCGTGTCATCACGGTACCAGCTTCTACAAGGATTTCTCCTGTTTCGGCATCTACCAATGGTTCTGCGATCGTTTGGTTCAACAAACGGTTCTTGATATTGAGTTTCTTGTTGATCTTGTAGCGACCAACTGGGGCCAAGTCATAACGACGTGGGTCAAAGAAACGGGCTACCAACAAGCTACGTGAGCTTTCCGCTGTTTTTGGCTCACCTGGACGAAGACGCTCATAAATTTCTTTAAGAGCTTCATCTGTACGAGAATCCATTGGATTTTTGTGGATATCTTTTTCAACAGTGTTGCGAACTAATTCACTATCCCCAAAGATATCAAAAATCTCGTCATCCCCAGAGAAACCAAGGGCACGAACTAAGGTCGTAAATGGAATCTTACGCGTACGGTCGATACGAGTATAAGCAATATCTTTTGAGTCTGTTTCAAGCTCTAGCCAAGCTCCACGGTTCGGAATAACCGTTGATCCATAGCCAACCTTACCGTTCTTGTCCACCTTATCATTGAAGTAGACACCTGGTGAACGGACGAGCTGAGATACGATGATCCGCTCTCCACCATTGATGATGAAGGTTCCCATCTCAGTCATGATTGGGAAATCACCAAAGAAGACTTCTTGAGTTTTGATTTCGCCTGTTTCCTTGTTAACCAAGCGGAAGGTTACAAAGATTGGGGCAGAATAGCTCGCATCATGGATACGTGCTTCTTCCAAGGTATACTTTGGTTCTCTGATTTCATAGCCGACGAATTCCAACTCCATTGTGTCTGTGAAGTTCGAAATTGGCAATACATCTTCGAAAACTTCTTTCAAACCATGATCCAGAAAATCTTTAAATGAATCCGTTTGGATTTCAATCAAATTTGGTAAATCAAGAACTTCTTTGATTCTTGAAAAACTACGACGGGTCCGATGTTTCCCGTATTGAACGTCATGTCCTGCCAAAGTTTTAACTCCTTTTCTATACTAGGATACCAGCTAGGGGAAGGCCCTCTCTGAAAATCCGGTTTCTAGATCGCTTCTGACCACATCAGAATAGTTCTGATCCAGTCGAAACGATGTTATGAAGGGGGTGTGATCTACATCACGTGAGAAGAAATCTCCTCCGTATCATTCATCCTTTTTGGAATTTTTAGAAAGATTAAGTTTGTATGACAAATCTGTTTGTTTCTAAAAATAGGCACAAAAAGAGCAGCTAAATCGACTTTTATAAAGTTTGATTTAACTGCTGTAAGCTTCTATTTGGACAATATTTCAAATAAAGCACACGACAAATTACTTGTCCTTATTATATCGTATTTTCACAAAAAACACAAGGTTTTCTCTAGACATGAAAACGATTTTATGGTATTGTCCCTGATAATTTTTACCGGTTTTGTCCACTCGATGATGAACTGCTTGGCGTACTAGTATTGCCTGTCCGATTGCTATTGCGATTCCCATTGGAAGTCCCCGCTGAACCTCCTAGCATTCCAGCCCAAGCACTAGCATAATCATTATCTGATCCACCAATAGCAAAACGGTAGGTCGTTTGTGGAGCACCATTTTTAGCCCAATAGCTGGTAACTGTCGCACCCGACACATCGATGTCACGACCATTGACATTGACACGACCAGGTCGTTGTCCTGTAGCTTTCAGAACAGTCGATGAAATGACACTACTATCTAGGGTGAAGCGGTCTTGCACTCCCCAAGCATTTGGATCCGCCTGGTAGATAGCATTGGCTAAATAGGCCATGTAGCTTGCGTTGTTGTTGTAACCTGTCAATGGAGCCATAGAAGCATTGTTATCGTGTCCAATCCAGCCACCTAAGGTGAGATTTGGAGTAGACAGCATGAGCCACATATCTCCATTCTCATTGGTAGTTCCGGTTTTCCCGATCCAATCGGCATTAGCAAGGGTTGGGTTGACCTGGCTGATCCGGCTCTTGAAGGTCGTTGTTGCACCGGAGCTGATGACACCTCTTAACAGATCCTGCATGATAGTCGCAGTTGCTGCTGAGTATACTCGAGTTGGTTTGCTTTCGTGCTGGTAAACAACTTTTCCGTTTTGGTCCATGATTTTTTCAATCATGTAGCGTTTTTGGTAATTCCCATTATTGGCAAGGGTTTGATAACCGTTTGTATGTTGGGCAACGCTTACTTCGATCCCGCCTCCCATTGGCAGACTTTCAATGCCGTACTCAGCGATATCGTAGCCCATTTTTTCCATATAGCCAGGTACATCGACACCCTTTTCACGGAGAGTACGATAGGTCCAATAAGCTGGGATATTCCATGAGGTATTGAGGGCCTCTCGGAGGTCCATCATACCAGTTCCTCGGTTATCCACGTGCATAATTGGCTCTCCACTAGAGAAGTTGGTTGGGTAATTGGAGACGATGCTATTGCTTCCCATCAAGCCTTGGTCAATGGCGATTCCATAAGCCAGCAAGGGTTTAATGGTAGAACCTGGAGAACGCTTTGTATCAAAGGCATGGTTATTTTGATTCCCGTCAAAATTCCGTCCCCCAACAAAGCCAAGAATCGCTCCTGTTCGGTTGTCCATAAGGACATTCCCAACTTCCACCGTACCTGTTCCATCATCCAAGATACCACCATAATTGGCAACTGCTTCTTGCATGGCATTGTAGATAGCTTTGTTGATAGTGGTTTGGACCGTATAGCCACCCTCTCTCAATTCTTTCTTCGCTAACTCTTGATAAGACTTAACCGTTGAATTGTTTTTTAGGTCGTGACTAGAAACGTTGTCTCTCTTGATTAGATACTCATACATAGCATCTTCCGCTTCACTAACAGCTTGGAAATACAAGTAGTCGTGTGGTGTCTTCTCGATGCCATTTGAAGGAAGGAAATCCTTGCTTAGATCATATTGACTATATTGGTCGTACTCTTCCTTGCTGATAGCACCCGTCCGATACATATTGTACAAGACATCCTTGGCACGATCCAAGCCTAAAGCTTGATTTTCCGGAGTCTTGAGGCTGCCATCAGAAGCGTAAGGTGAGTAGACAATTGGACTCTGTGGCAAACCAGCAATAAATGCCGCCTGTGGAACAGTCAAGTCTTTGGCAGAAACACCAAAAATCCCTTGAGCTGCAGCTTCCACTCCTGCGATATTTTGTCCCCGGTTGTTTCGACCAAATGGAGAGACATTGAGGTAGGTCGTTAAAATTTCGTCCTTATCCATTACCCGCTCCAGAGCAAGGGCATCGATAATCTCAGCGGCCTTCCGTGAGAAGGTCGGTGCATCTCCCACAACTTGTTGTTTGATCAACTGTTGGGTCAGAGTCGAACCACCACTAGAGGACCCTACTCCAGCAACTGAACCCAAGGTAGCCCGGATTACCGCTTTCGGAACAACCCCGTTATGGCTATTAAAATTTTCGTCCTCAGTTGCAATAACAGCCTTTTTGACATTGTCCGAAATCGCATCCTTTTGGACAGGAATCCGAATCAAGTCACTGTCAATATCAGAAATGATGCTTCCATCTGAGTAGGAAATCTTTGAAACGCTCGAAATATTTCGCACTTGTTGAACCAATTGGGTCGGATCCGGTGTCTCTGTCTCATTAAATAGGCTGGCTGCATAGCCAATTGCAATCCCTGCACCAAACAAGAGACCACCTATAGCAAACACCAATAACACATCCCAAAGGAGTTTCATCGTCCGGAGAATGGTTGCTAGGAAATCTCCTAGTGACCAGCCCTCCTTGTCTTCTTTCTCATCGACCTCAACAGTCATCTTGGCAAAGAAGTCTTTTATTTTCTTCCCGCACTTTGTAAAAAATTCTCTCATTTGACTCACTCTATTTCTCCTTGTCCTTCCTATTATACCAAATGGACCACTTCCTTTTCAATTCCTAAAGTTGAGAACACCGTTTCCAACTGGATTTTTTTCGTCCTTTCATTGCTATTTCAAGTCATTATGGTAAAATAGAGAGAAACCATACAGATACTGGACTGTTTTCATCGATCCGGCCAGTAGCTTAGAAAAGGAGAGAACGATGCACATTTTTGATGAGCTAAAAGAACGTGGTTTGATTTTCCAAACGACTGACGAAGATGCTTTGCGTAAAGCCCTAGAAGAAGGACAAGTATCGTATTATACTGGCTACGATCCAACTGCTGATAGTTTGCACCTTGGGCACCTTGTTGCAATCTTGACCAGTCGTCGCTTACAATTGGCAGGCCACAAACCTTATGCGCTTGTCGGTGGTGCGACCGGACTCATTGGAGACCCTTCTTTCAAAGATGCCGAGCGCAGTTTACAAACTAAGGAGACTGTAGACGGTTGGGTCACTTCTATCCAAGGGCAATTGTCTCGTTTCTTAGATTTTGAAAATGGGGAAAATAAGGCTGTCATGGTCAATAACTACGACTGGTTTGGCAGCATTAGCTTCATTGACTTCCTTCGCGACATCGGAAAATACTTTACTGTCAACTACATGATGAGCAAGGAATCTGTGAAGAAACGTATCGAAACAGGAATTTCTTACACTGAATTTGCCTACCAAATCATGCAAGGCTACGACTTCTTTGTTCTGAACCAAGAGCACAATGTCACTTTGCAAATCGGTGGTTCTGACCAGTGGGGAAATATGACAGCTGGTACAGAGTTGCTTCGTCGGAAGGCTGATAAGACTGGTCACGTCATCACTGTTCCCCTCATTACAGATGCGACTGGTAAGAAATTTGGTAAATCTGAAGGGAATGCGGTTTGGCTCAACCCTGAAAAGACTTCTCCATACGAAATGTACCAATTCTGGATGAATGTCATGGATGCTGACGCTGTACGCTTCTTGAAAATCTTTACTTTCTTGTCACTGGATGAGATTGAAGACATCCGCAAACAGTTTGAAGCTGCTCCTCATGAACGCTTGGCTCAAAAAGTCTTGGCTCGTGAAGTCGTAACACTTGTTCACGGTGAAGAAGCCTACAAGGAAGCCCTTAACATCACTGAGCAACTCTTTGCAGGAAACATCAAAAACCTTTCTGTCAAAGAACTCAAACAAGGACTTCGTGGTGTACCAAACTACCAAGTACAAGCGGACGAAAACCACAATATCGTAGAATTGCTCGTGTCTTCTGGCGTGGTGAATTCCAAACGCCAAGCCCGAGAAGATGTTCAAAATGGAGCTATCTACGTCAACGGCGACCGCATCCAAGACCTTGACTATGTCTTGAGCGATAGCGATAAATTAGAAAATGAATTGACCGTTATCCGTCGCGGTAAGAAAAAATACTTTGTTTTGACTTATTAAAAAGAAGACCTCTGAAGCTATGACTTTCAGAGGTTTTTTGGTACACTAGATGTATCATGACGATCAAACCAAAATTACAACGATTTCAAACAGCCACTGCTTTTGCCTGTCCCATCTGTCAAGAAGCCCTTGACCTGATCCAACAAAGCTTGGTCTGCACTAACCGCCACTCCTTTGACCTTGCTAAGTTTGGCTATGTGAACTTAGCCCCACAAGTGAAGGCTTCCAAGGACTATGACAAGGAGAATTTTCAAAACCGGCAACTCGTTCTAGAGAACGGTTTTTACGACCATATCCTCACTAGCCTGTCAGAATGTTTGTCTCCACTGGACCATCCAGCCAACATTTTAGATATTGGTTGTGGAGAAGGCTACTATTCGCGCAGCTTACAGGAACGCTATCCAGACCATTCCTTTTACGCCTTTGATTTATCTAAGGAATCGATCCAACTGGCTGCCAAAAGCGACCAGGAATGGAAGGTCAAGTGGTTTGTCGGAGATTTAGCCCGTCTCCCTCTTTTGGACCAGAGCATGGACCTTCTCCTAGATATCTTTTCGCCAGCAAATTATCAGGAATTTAAACGGGTCCTGGCCCCAGAAGGTCGCCTTATCAAGGTCATCCCAACAGCCGCCCATCTGCAAGAGATTCGTCAGAAGGTGAAGGATCACCTGGATCAGGCCGATTATTCCAATGAGCAGATTATTCAACATTTCTCTGATCATTTTACGATTGAAAACACCATCCATTGCCAGGAAACCTTCGAACTAACACCAGCATTGCGGGAGGCCCTTCTGAGCATGACGCCTCTCCTCTTTCACGTCAATCCAGCTCAAATTGACTGGAACGATTTGACTCAGGTCACCATTTCTGCCACGATTTTGATCGGAAGAAGCAACTAAAAAATACCCTCCATTGATTAGAAAATGGAGGGTATTTTTCATGTTTTCAGATCAGTCACTTTCCTCTACGCCGATTTGTTGACGGTAGGCTTTAGGAGACTTGCCACACAACTTGCGGAATACTTTATAAAAGTAACCGACATTGCTGTAGCCAACTTCATAGCAAATATCTTCAATGCTTTCCGTTGTGGATAAAAGCAACTGTTGGGCAGCTTTGATCCGTTGTTTATTCAAGAGCTCTGCAAAGGTGGAATTGGTCTCACGTTTGATCAATTGCCCTAAATAAACAGGATTGATATAGAGATCTTTGCTGATATCCTTGAGCGACAGTTCCTTCCGATAGTCGCGTCCAATTACTTCTAAGACGGTCGCCACATTATTGTTCATCCGATATTGAGAGAAGAAGGTCTCCAATTGATTCCGAACGCAGGTAACAAGATCCTCGAAAGTCGTTGTCTCATGAACGGCTTTCACAACTTCTGTCAGGTTATCTCCCTGCAGGTGTTCAAACAAATGAAAGACATCCATAATGAACTGAATAAAGAGTTGCTTGGCTATCGCCACTTTTGGGGTATGGCTTCTCACGGTTTCTTCCAACCAGTTCAACTCCTCCAAAATCTGTTGGATATTTCCCTGAATGATGACACGGTAGATGGGTTCGTAGTAATTAAAGACACCATCTTCTTCCTCCAAAGGGAGATCCCCATAAAACAGACTTCGTTCAACAAGCTCTTTAAATTGTTGAAAATGTTCCTTATAAGGTGCTTGGAAACGGCGCTGTAGGAAAGCTCCTTCATCCTCATCGGAAAGATAGAGTTGAAGATTTTTTCCTAAGACCTGATAAGACGAACTGGCAAAGCCCTTCCTTTCCTTATCCACTCCAATCCAGAGTTGTTTTCTTCCTCGGATGGCTTGTTCGAACTCTTCTTCTGACCAATCTTCATGAAGGAGCCGATTGGCCGTTTCTTGGTCTGGTTTTTTTAGAGTTTGAGATAACTTTTCTAGGATATTCCCCAGCTCCACCTTATTGACAGGCTTTAACAGGTAGTCTGCCACCCGGAGGTTTAAGGCTTTTTTTACATAAGCAAAATCCTGGTAGCCCGACATAATGATATAAGCCGCATGGGGAAGAATGGACTGCATTTGATCAATCATTTCTAGACCAGTTTTTCCTGGCATATTGACATCCGTAATCACGATATCCACTGGATAATCCGCAACATAGGCCAAGGCTTGATCTGCATCCTCTGCTGTGTAAACAACCTCCATGTCCCATTTTTCAAAGGGAATCAGTTTTTTCAACCCCTCAGTAATCATATATTCATCGTCAACCAATAAGACTTTATACACGATTCTTTCCTCTTAAGTGTCCTCGATGGTAATCGTATAGAGAACACCTTTTCCTTTTTCTGATGTAATTTGAATGTGGTAACGATCCCCAAAGTAGAGAAGGAAACGCTCGTGGACATTGACAATCCCAATCGATTGTCGCCCCTTACTCTCTTCTACTTCTTCTCGTGGATCCCTATGACTCAATATTTGTTGGATCCGTTGCAGTTGGCTCGGTCCCAGTCCTCTCCCATTGTCTTGAACCCGAATTTCCACAGCTCCTCCAACATGACGGACTTTGATACTAATGACATTGTCCTTGCGCTTGTGATCAACTCCATGAACAAAGTAATTTTCCACTAGTGGCTGAAGAGTAAACTTCGGAATAACCATCTCTTCTAGACCGGGTTCAATTTTAAAGCCATAAGCAATCGATTTTGGATAACGCACCATACAGAGATAGCTGTATTTTCTACAAAATTCCAACTCATTTTCGATGGTCGTTTCTTTCTCCTCTGAAATATTGTTTCGAAGGAGACTACTAAATTCGTAAATAATATCAGCTAATTCTTCTTGATCCTGCATAACTGCATACATGCGAATAAACTCCATGGTATTATACATAAAATGCGGATTAATCTGCGCTTGCAAGGCCTTCAAATTGGCATCTTTTTGGCTCAGTTGTAGCTGATAGATATCACGGATAGACTTGTCCATATTGTCTAACATGGTATTGGTCGTTTCTGCAACTAAAAGGAGCTCCTGCTCTTTGGTATCCACATTGATCCGTCGCTCAGAATCCCCCTGGCTGATGGCTTCCATGGTATCTACCAAATCCAAAACTTGTTTTTGGTAATTACGGAAAATTCGTTGAAGCAAGAGATACAAGACCAAGACCAGGATTAAGGCGACCGAAATCATCCAGGTAAAACTAAACAAGGCTGTTCGAACCGTGTAAGAGGTCGGAATCCCAACCCAGATTTGATAGCCGTAAGCAGTATCTCGCACAATCCACTGGCTGTGATCTTTAGGGTTGATATCCCCTCTGTGGTAAAAAACCTTGCCCAAGGGATTATAGATTTGGACGGCAACTGGAATCGTGTCTTGAATATTGTCAACGACAGAATCCAATAGCGCTGGATTGATTTTAATATAAGCCAGTCCAATATCCTCGCCAGTCGTCACATCCGTTAAGGAGACTGGGATGGCTTGCGAGCTGGCCTTGTACCGATCCGCTGGAACTTGTTGCCCTCCTTTTTTATTTTTACTGGAGACAAACACAGTCGTATAGTCATTTAACACCAAATCAATTTGATCAATAACATCGTGTTCCAAATACAGAGTTTCAACATTACGGTGCAGCGAAACTTGAATATAATTGGAGAAATAATTATCCAATCGCCAGCTTTCGTATTCAGAAGGCGTCATTGAAAAATACTTGTAAACTCCTTCGAGCTTGGCAGGATTTTCTACCAGACTCTTTCCCCATTGAGAAGATCTCTTATAAATATCCTCTACCTCAACAGTCAAGCGCGAGGAAATCAACTGAGCAATCCGTTCTGTTTCTGCTTTCTGATTATGCCAATAGACCAAGGATACCGTCACGCCTAAGGTCGTGATGATCCCCACCATGATATAGGCATAGAACTTCAAAAGAGTCGCTAACCATATTTTTTTCATAATTAAGAAACCACTTTAGAGCGAATTGTTTCATAGACTGGTTGAAAAATATCATTGACAAAGAAATGCCACAAGCCCAGTAAAACAAAGAAGAATAAAGCCGGAACGAAATGGGTAACAACCCCTAACAGAAAGGTCCCAAAGAGAAACTTGGTCACTGCACGAATATCCAGAAAAGCACCAATGAAACTCAACTTCAAGCTATTAAGATAGGACAAGTCAAAATGGACTTGAAGCTTGAGATAGACTGCAAAAGTCAGGGGAGCCACCAATAAGAAAATCAAATTGACCAATAAGATAAAAATCTGAAACAGGGACAAGTGGGGCAATTGAACCATCAGATACATGCCATAAATAAGAATAGCTTCGATTAAAAAAAATGTATAGAAAACCTGGTTGCCCCGACGGAAATTTTCTTTATAGAGCGACCAAGCCTCAGACCAACCATATTGCTTGTAATCAGATCCATGTTCGGCATATAGACTCATAATCGTTGCACTAGCCGGCCCAAATCCAAATAGAATCCCTCCACAGAAGGTTAAAGCCCAAAAGATCCCTGTTGCCAGCATGGCTAAATAGACCCTTGTAAAAATTAATTCAATCATTCTTCCCATAATGTGTCTCCATGTTCATTTGTTGTAGAGGGGAGCGTACGACTTAGTATAGTTTCCCTAGTACAACTGATGATTATACCCTATATTATAGCACATTTCCTCTGATGGTTTCGATTTCGAAATCATCAACAGAAAAGACTTTGAAGTGCGAAGACCTCAAAGTCTTTTGATAGACTTAAGCAAGTATTGTTAGCTTATTTCTTAGCAGCAAGGTACTCATCGTATTGTTTTTGGATTTCATCCAAGACTTTTTGGTAGGCACCTTCTGATTTCAATTTTTCAAGCATCTTAGGAATTTCAACTTCAGGATCTACTGTACCTGTATTGATGGCACTTGTGAATTGGTTCAAAGTGTTTGTAAGGGCAGTGATTTCTGATTTCACGTTTTCAGTGTTGAAGATGAATCCAAGTGCTGGAGATTCTTTTGCAGTTTCCAAGTCTTTCTTAGATTGTGCAATTTGTTCATCGGTTACGTTTTCGTTGATGTAAAGGATCCAGTTGTTACCAGTGTTCCATCCTGACATGTGAGTGTTTCCGTTGTAGCCATCCAAGACTTTCACACGGTTTTCTTTACCTTCAACTTTTTCCCAGTTCTTGCCTTCTGGACCATAAACAAGACCGTTCAATAGTTCTGGGTTTGTGTTCAAGAGGTTCAATACTTCCATTGCTTTTTCTTTGTTCTTAGAGTTGTTTGAGATAACAAAGTTTGCAACTTGAGTAGTGTTGTTCTTCTTGTAAAGTTGAGTGAATGGTTTGATCTCGATCTTACGGTTTGCTACACGAGTAAGCAAGCTGTTACCGTAGTCAGCAGGTCCTACTGTTTCTTCACGTACCAACCAAGTATCTTGAGAAAGGTCATATCCAGTGTCGCTTGTAGCTACGTCTTTTGGAATGTAGCCAGCTTCATAGTATTTATGAAGAGTCTTCAAGTTTTCAACATAACGTGGGATTGTATAACGGTCAACGATCTTAGTTGTGTCACCTTGCAAATCGACAACGAATGGAAGTCCATCTACTGCGATGTAATCGAAGTCATCAGAAGGTCCACCGTAGCTCTTGTTCATTGCGAATGGAACAACGTTTGGATCTTTTTCTTTGATCGCTTTCAAGACTGGTTCAAGAGAAGCATAGTCTGTGACGTTTGAGATGTCGATACCATATTTTTCAAGAAGTGGTCCGTTGAAGGCAAAGTTTTGTGAAGATGCAACGTTGGCTGCAACTGGAACTGAGTAGATCTTACCGTTGACAGTATTCCCTTTGATGTAAGCAGGGTCAAGTGCTTCATAAAGCTCTTTTCCTTCTTTCTTGTACAAGTCTGTCAAGTCAGCGTAAGCACCTTTTTGAGCGTTGATGACATAGTTGTTTGCGAAAGCAATATCGTAGCTTTCACCAGATGAGATCATAACGTTCATCTTCTTGTCGTAGTCACCCCAACCAAGGTATCGGATGTCTAATTTAACGCCAGCTTTTTCTTCGATGATCTTGTTCGCATTTTCTAACAAGGTATCCAAGTTATCCGGTTTGTCACCGATTTGGTACATTTTGATAACTGTTTTACCGTCTTCACTCTTAGATGATTTTTGGTTATCACCTGTCAAGTTACCACAAGCAGCAAGAGTTGCTCCAAGTGTGAGAACGCTAGCAGAAGCTAAAGCATATTTTTTCCAATTTTTCATGAGAAAAACTCCTTTTTTATTTTTCTTTATTAACATTATGAAGGGTGGGTGAGAAAAGTTCGCTTACTCTTTCACACCACCGATGGTCAATCCTTTTACAAAGTAACGTTGGAAGAATGGATAGAGGATAGCGATTGGAACTGTTGCCACCACCACCATGGCCATCCGTCCAGTTTCCTTAGGAAGGGATTGGACTGCACCAGCGATTTGGCTAGATGCACCGACGGATTTAGAGATGTAATCCATATTATTTTGGATTTGCATCAGCAAGTATTGAAGGGGATAGAGGTTTTCACTCTTGATATAGAGGAGAGCGTTGAACCAGTCATTCCAGAAGGCGAGGGCTGTGAAGAGACTGATGGTAGCAATCCCTGGGAGAGAAAGTGGCAAACAGATCTGGAAGAAGATCCGTGTCTCACTGGCTCCATCTATCCGAGCAGACTCAAGAATGGCTTCTGGGATCGTCCGTTTGAAGAAGGTCCGCATCAAGATAATGTTAAAAGGACTCAATAACATCGGAATGATGAGGGCTCCAACGGTATCTCCTAAATGAAGCAACTGAGTGGTAACGATATATCCTGGTACCATCCCTGCACTAAAGAGCATACTCAAGAGGGCAAAGACAGTAAAGAAGTTTCTGTACTTAAAGGTTCTACGAGAGATCGCGTAGGCGTAGGTCGTTGTAATGAAAACATTACATGCTGTCCCTACAATCGTTACAAACAAGGTAATGAAGAGGGCTTGAAGAATCTTATCCTTAAATTGAACAAGGAAAAGATAGCCATCTGTACCGAATTTAGCAGGCCAAAATTGGAAGCCGTTAATTGCCAAACTTTGTTCATCTGTCAAGGAAATCATGACAACGAAGATGAAGGGCAAGATACAGGATAGAGCAACCAAGCCGACGATGCTACTAAAGAAGATGTCTGCTTTCTTACTGAAGGAGTGGATCCCAACATTATCAACTTTTTCTTTTTTAATTTTTGATTTTGCCATGGTATCCTCCTTTCTAGAAGAGCGCTGCATTCTTATCAATCCGACGTGCTACAATATTAGAAAGTAAAACGAGAATCAATCCGACAACTGATTGGTAAAGACCAGCCGCTGCGGCCATCGCAATATCTCCTGATTTAGCAAGTCCGTTGTAGACATAGACATCAATTACGTTTGTCACACTATAAAGGGCACCTGAGTTATGTGGGATTTGGTAGAACAATCCAAAGTCAGCACGGAAGATATTTCCGATGGCAAGGATGGTCAAGACCGTAATCAAGGAAGCCAACTGAGGAATGGTAATGTGGCGGATTCGCTGCCACTTAGATGCTCCGTCCACTGTTGCGGCTTCGTAGAAGGTTGGGTCAATCCCCATGATGGTTGCATAGTACATAACACTGCTATAACCAAAGCCTTTCCAGATTCCTAAGAAGAGGAGAAGCGCTGGCCAAATGGCAACCTCTGTATAGAAGTTGATTCCTTTCATCCCAAGTGATGTTAAGATATGGTTAATCAAGCCTTTATCGACGTTTAAGAAGGCATCTGTAAAGAAGCTGATGATAACCCATGACAAGAAATAGGGGAACAACATTGATGTTTGAAACACTTTAACCAACCGTTTGGAACGCATCTCACTAAAGATAATGGCAATCCCAACGGAAACAATCAAGCCCAAGAAAATAAAGGCAAGGTTGTAAAGGACGGTATTTCTTGTAATGATATAAGCATCTTTAGAACTAAAGAGAAATTTGAAGTTATCAAATCCTACCCACTTACTCTTCATTACACTATCAATAAATCCCTCTCCGGTGATATGATAGTCTTTAAATGCGACAACGTTTCCCAAAACAGGTATGTAGAAGAATAAAATCAACCACGCTGCACCTGGTAAAACCATCAAGAAGAAAATGAGATTTTCTCTCAAGGTCTTAACAAACTTTTTCATCTGACTCCCCCCTTTGTCATTTTATTTTTTTGGTAACGTTTACATTTTTTATTATAAAACTCTATGAAAACTTTTTCAAACTCCTAATTATAGAAAAAATTCTACAAATTTATGACATAGCCTTAAAAATGGAGAAAAAAGGAGAAGAAATTCCTCTTTTCATAGGAAATCCTTCTCCTCCTTAAAATTCATTTTCTTTAAAGACAGCCTTTTGGATTAGGTCGTATAAATGGTTGAAGCTGTCGCAATAGTATGCCACTGGTTGGCCGTCGTCGCTGCGAAGTCCTTGTCTCCGTAGAAATCATTAAATGGCAGGATGTCTACTTCTAGTTCGTCGATACGAGAGATTTCGCCTGCTAGGTAGTTTTCAATGCGGCTTTCTGCGCGCTTGATGCGTTGCAAGAGCCCACCCATACGAATGTCTACTGTATCCAAGCCAAAGACCTTGTTTTCTTTCAACCATTGGTGGCTAAAGAGCTTGTGGAAGTTTTCAATCTGGCTTCTGAGTTTTGGTAATTCTTCCCTAGCAATTTGTTGCAAGCTCTCTTTATCACCTTTTTGATAGGCTTGACGAATGCGTCGGCCCACATCCACTTTACTGCTTAAAATCTGGTTCAACTGGGCCTGAGTTTCGAAAAGATAAGAATAAGTGCCCGCTTTTTCTTTAATGTCAGAAAGAATCTCAGCTGCTTGGGCAAAGTGTGGCTTGTCCTGTTCAGGTGTCATGTGCTTGTCAAGAATTGGGCAGAGAACATCCTGATAAAAGACATAGCGGTTGGGGTTGATACCACTGAGATTATCTGGTAGGTCTGGCAAGAGGTTGGCAAGATCAAGTTGCATAAAGTCCTCAACCGATAAGCCTGTGTTGGTCTTGAAGTGAGCTGATAGACGCTCTAAATCATTGCGGTAGCTGAGCTCCGCCCAGATTTGCAAACTTGGTAGAATCGAGAACTGGGCCGTTTCACCACCATTGTCCCCCCAGCCAGTCACAATAACTTCCTTGATTTGATTGGCACGGCAGGCTTTGTTGGCTTCAAGAGCGATAAGACGACTGAAATGATTATGAGGTGTAAAGCCAATCCACTTCCAAGCCCCACCTGCAAAGGCGATATCCTGGCTAATCTTGTGGTGGTTACTGAAGTTACGGTTGTATTTTTCTTCGCTATCCTGATAATAATCCCAGTAAACCAAGGTCACACGGTCTTTTAGACGGTCTAAGTAAACACGAGTTTCTTCTGGAATTTCTACCTCACGGTCGTACTGGCCATCTGCTGACATGAGCTTGAAGAACATATCGCTCCACATCTGGCAGTGGAAACCATACTTGTCTGCAATATCCAGCACGCGCTCCAAGTGTTGACACATAAGGAGACTACGGTCCACAATACCGTTCAAGATAAGGTAGCGTCCCAAACCAACCAAGTGAGCTTCATCCATCCCAATGTTGACCTTGCGAGTTTGTAGTTTAGATAACGTCGCAAACATACCGTCAATCAGGTCGTAGACTTTTTCTTCACCGATGAGGAGGATATCTTCTACATCGCGGAGTTGCTGCACTTCCTTGACACCCCATTTGACAAAGGCTGACAAGTGTGCCAAGGTTTGGATGCATGGGACAAAAGTCATGTCAAACTGTTGGGCGTAGGCTTCGATTTCCTGCAACTCTTCAGCAGCATAAGCTCCACGGAAATAACCAAAATAAGGTTGCCCTTCAATCTGATAAGTGTCTTCCATGTAAAGCTCAAAGGTTGAATAACCCATGAGAGCCAAGACTTCAATCATCTGCTTGGCCGATGCGACATTGAGCACGGCGTTGCGCGAACAGTCTGCCATGTAGGCTAGATCTTCATAGGCAGCTTTTTCCTCAATCTCTACCTTGTCCCCTTCTGCTAAAGCTGTTGCGAGCACAGACAAGGCACGGTAGAGTTGATGAGGTTTGCGGTAGGTCAGTTGATACTGCCCATTATCACCCTCGATAGAGATAGAAGCTTGGTCAGACTGAGCGACCGCTACTTCTACATCCGGTAGAGAAATGTGATTGTTTAAGACTTCGATAGCTTGGGCTTGTTTGGGACTAAGTCCTGTAAAAGTTACCATTGGTTTTCCTCCTGTAACCAGTTGACAAGGGCACCGTAGAGATTGGCATCTGCGTGATAGGTGCAGGCTTGAATGACTGGAGCGATGGTATATTCTTCATATCTTTCCACAAAGGCGTCTACCGCTTTTTGCACCCCTTTGATAAAATCTGGGTTCTGACTGATAGAACCACCTAGGCTAATGACATCTGGGTCGATTAGGTACTGGATATTGAGCAGGCCTTGAGCTAGGTTACGGTTCATGCGTTCAATGGCTTCTTGGCAGAGGGCATTTCCTGCTGCTGCCTCTTGGTACACCTTGCGGCCGTCCCAGTCAGTCTGACCAGATTTTTCGATGACATAGCGAACCATATTTCCTGTAGAAGCGAGTTGCGACCAGTTGTTGAGCTTTTCTGCCGGCTCGATGGTGGTCATGTAGCCAAACTCACCGCCCAAACCATGACGACCACGGTGTAGCTTGCCATTGATGATCATGGCCCCACCGATCCCTGTCCCAACCACGACACAGGCTGCATTTTCAATCTCAGGATGAGCTAGCAGTTCACTCAGTCCGACACAGTTAGCATCATTTTCTAGATGGACAGGAAGTCGGTGATGAGCAAGAACCTCATACCAAGAAAAACCATGAATGTAAGGAATGGCACTGATTCCTTCAATCACCCCGGTTTCTTGGTTAACAGCCCCTGGCACACTCATAGCAATCCCACGGTAGTCACGTTCTGACAAGCGTTGCTCCAACCAAGCTAGCAACTCTTCCAGAGTCTCTGGCGTTGGGGTGCTGGCCTTATCTAAAATTTTTCCATCAGGAGTGATACTGGCAAACTTAATCCCAGTCCCTCCGATATCAATCGTTGCAAGGGTCATAGCTTTTACCTGTAAAAAGGAGCGAGTCAGCAATCGATTCTTACTTTGTCGCTCCTCCTTTCTTGTTATGTTTACTTTTTGAAATTAAATTTCTTCTTTTTTGATCAATTCTGTACGAATTTCTTGTGGTGCCAATAGTCCTGAATGAACTGGATATGGGCGTTCCAGCAAGTCAAGAATGGTTTGTTGTTTGTCAGACACGCGAACATTTTCTTGGCTCATGTTGTAGTAACGAAGGACGTAACCTTCTTCATTCTCAGCAACTTTAAAGGCTGTTGGGCAGACTTGTGGCAAATTCAGTGCTGGATGGTTGAAGAGACTACCTGTTGCTGCAACGCTACCCTCTTGTTTTGCAACTTGAAGAGCTGTAAATGGCACTTGGAAGGCTTTGGCACGACGAAAGGCTGAGAAACGATCCTGAGCCTGATGGCATTCTACTGCAAACTCAACTTCGATAGCTCGCAAGCACTGGGCTTCTGGTGTTGGGAAGTAGCCCCAGTCACCGAGTTCCCCTGAAGCACGGAGAAGGGTTACAGCTATGGTGTCGTCTCCAAGAATTTCGTATTCATGCAATCCTTTGTTGGCTACGGTCACTCCTTTAACATCATCATACAAGCTGACAAAGGCTTGTTGGTGTTGTGGATTTTCAGGATTTTCCCAAGAAGCTGCTGGTTTATTCGGCCGTGTCACGACCTCATAAATGCTTTCCGAGTCATTGCTTGGACGAGTGTTATGAGTTTTGACCAAGAGACGAATGCGGTGATCCTTAGCAGTATTGGTAAAGCGCGTCTTGAAGCGAATTTGCGGGTCATCCACAAAGACGGTCATCACTGTTTCCAACGGAATGGTTGTCAGCTCTTCTGACCGTCCTGCTTCTCGGTTCATAAACTCGATAATGCCTCTTTGTTCCGCATCCAATTGTTCATCCGCGCTGACTGGGATGGTCAAGTCATGCTTGAGCAAGATTTTGGCATAGCGAGCATTATTTTCCAAGACCTCATGAGCTTTCAGCTCCGCATAGATGGGTTCTGTTCCTTTTGGTTGGAAGTAAATGTATTCATTGCCAATATCACCGCGGTCTTCGAAGCCAAGGAAGTCCTCATAAGCCTCATTGGTCGTCTTGTCGTAAAGGGTCAAGCCATCATCAATACTGAGGGTTACGAACGGCGTATCGAGAACCCCATTTTGGTAAATCCCATCATGATGGGAAGCTTTTCCTTCCAAGAGCTGGAAGGTGGTCCAAGAAAGAGGCGCTAGGTGAACCGGAACCGTCACGCGCACTTGACGCGCAATATAGGGTTGGCGGAATTTATCCTTAGGCAGGGTATAGCCAAAGCTTGCCCCCAAGTCTTCAATCTCCGCCTCTACAAGATGACCCTCTAAATCCTCTACGTGATAGTCTGGCAAGGTCAAAGCGGCCATTTTCTTGAAGCCCTCTGTCGGATGCAATTCCTTAAATGGACAAACCGCTACATCGACAATCGTGCTGACAGTGTCCACCTTGCTATGCAAGCCAGTGTTAATAACTGTAAAGAGATGCTCACTCTGAGCTTTCTGAGTCGCGAGTTTATCTTTCCATTCATTCAGAAGGTTGGTCTTGACAAAGTTTCCAACTTGGTTGACCTTGGCAAAACGAACTTCCATTTCACGGTGAACTTCGTCAATACTACAACCACAGATACTATCGTGTGGCGCATTTTGTAAGAGCATCTTCCAGGCATAGGTCAATTGATCCTTGTGATTGTGGCCACCTGTAAGGATGGTCAAAGGTTCCACCACTTGCTCTAGCAAATTGCTGTTTTCTTGAAAGGCTTGTTTGAGATAAACACGTGAAGAAGAGGTATTAGCAAGTGTGTACCAACCATCGGTTTCCTGACTGGTCAATTCTCCCGTAACCGTTGATAATTGTTCAGGAAGCGCACTTTCCACTGCTTGCACATAGTCATCAAAGGAACTATGGATAAAGGTCACATCAGGGAAAAGCTCATTGGCCACGCGAATAGCTTCACTCAAGTTCCGTTGAACCGGTTGGTGGTCGCAACCGTTCATCATCAACCATTGGTTGGTCGATGCATAGTCACGAACGTCTGCCAATTTTTGTTTCCAGAAAGCCAAAGCTTCATCTTTATCCACTGGAATTTCATTCCCATTACTGTACCAGTTAGCAAATAGAATGCCGAGTACACGGCTACCATCCGCCCCTTGCCAGTACATTTCAGAAAATTGAGAGGTAAACTGCTCATCTTCGAGAACTTGGTTGTCAAATCCGATCGGCTTCACTCCACGCCCAAAGGCTGCTACGTGGATCCCTGATTTTTGAAGGATTTGAGGAGCTTGTCCCATATTTCCAAAGGTATCAGGGAAGTAACCAATTTGAGTTGATTTGCCCCATTTGGCACATTCAGCCTGTCCAATCAAGGTATTGCGGACATTGGCTTCACTAGAGATCAGGTAATCATCCTGCAAAATATAGAAGGGACCAATCTTGAGCTTGCCCTCGTCGATATAGCGCTGTACCTTGTCGCGATTTTCAGGGCGAATTTCTAAATAGTCATCGAGGACGATGGTTTGTCCATCCAAGTGGAAACTTTTGAATTCAGGGTCATTTTCAAAAAGATCAAAGAGATTGTCAAAAAGTTCCACCAATTGCATGCGGTGACTTTCAAAAGGTAAATACCACTCACGATCCCAGTGGCTGTGAGAGATAATGTGTACAACAACATTTTCCATGAGTAAAACCTCATTCTAACTTAAATTTTTAATGTTTTAAATATAAACTTGTGATTCTAACAAGAATCAGTGAAGCTAAAGCGTGCTCCTTATACTCAATGAAAGTCAAAGAGCAAACTAGGAAGCTAGCCGCAGGTTGCTCAAAGCACTTCTTTGAGGTTGTAGATAGAACTGACGAAGTCAGTAACATATATACGGCAAGGCGAAGCTGACGTGGTTTGAATTTGATTTTTGAAGAGTATTAGCGGATATCCAAGTAATCCAAGACTAATTCACAGAACATCATGTTGGCCCAAGAGAACCATTCACGCGAATATTTGGTTGGATCATCCACGTGGAAACTTTCGTGCATGACACCTGTTCCACCATCGCAGGCAACCAACTGATCCAGCAAGAATTTCTTCTCAGCTTTATCTGTAGCTGTTAAACCTTGGATCGACAGGGCAATCGGCCAGATATAGCGATAGAAGGTATGAGAACTTCCGAGTCCGCTTGCGTACTTTCCTTCATAGAAGTAAGGATTTTCAGGGCTCAAAATAGTCCGACGAGTAGCTTGGTAGACCTCATCGTCGATCGCGCAGTAGCCAAGATAAGGAGCTGCCAACAAGCTTGGTACGTTTGGATCATCCATGATGCTAACATTTCCCAAACCGTCTACCTCAAAGGCATAAATTTTCTCGCCCTTACTATTTGTAGTGTAGGCGTAATTTTCGATTCCTTCTTGAATCTCAGCCTGCAGGCGTTTTGCATCTGCAATGATACTCTCACTATCGGCTAGATTCAATGCTGCAAAGATTTCCTGGACATAACCCAAGACAACCACTGCAAACATATTTGACGGAATTAAGTAGCTATACTGACAGCAGTCATCACTTGGACGAAAGGCTGACCAGGTCATCCCTGTCACAGCAAAGTCAGGCCCAAAGCCGTCATTTACCAAGGTATCTTCCTTACGATCGGTATCACGGACGAAACGGTATGGTGAGTTATTGTGGTCTTGCTCCACTGTCCAGAGATGAAGGATTTCCTTGGTCGCTGTGACAAAGGTTTCATCAAATTGGCTAGTCTCACCAGTTTCCTTCCACAGGAGGTAAGCCAATTGCAAGGGATAGCAAAGCGAGTCCACTTCATACTTACGTTCCCAAATCCAGCCATTCAAATCGGTGTGGTCAGTCTCGTGGTGGCCTTTCCAGTTCTCCTCAATATTAAAAGAGTTAGCATAGGGATCCTTGAGGATCAAGGTCATCTGGCGCTTGACCAAACCAGCAATGGTCTGGCGCAAACGAGGGTCTCTTTTTGCCACATGAAGATAGGGTCTCAATTGAGCCGTTGAGTCACGCAACCACATAGCTGGGATGTCCCCTGTCAACACAAAGGTTGACCCATCTTCTAAAATTTCAACTGTATTATCCAAAGTGTCTGTGTAGCAACGCTCAAACACATCCACCCACTCCGGGTACTCCTTGGCACGTTCTGCTACTTGGTCCAGCCATTCTCTGACGATTTCTTTTGAATAAGTCATTCCTTTTCCTCACACGTATCGATTCTTTCCTATTCAGTATAAAAGATTTCAGATGGGAAATACATACGCAAATTATAGCCCTTTTTCTACAAACTTTTCTAGTTTTGAAAAAGACTTTCCCATTTGAGGGGCTTCTGCTAAAATAAAGAAAGAAAAGGGCTTGAAGGCCCTAGTATGACACAGGAGGTCCCGCATGAAGACCGATATTACTCATATTGATACCCGCTTAGGAACAGACAATCACTCAGCTTATTCTAACGGCAACACCCTTCCTTACACAGGAGTTCCTTTTGGGATGAATTATTTCCTTCCACAGACGACACATGAACAGGACGCTTGGTTTTTCAACCCCAACCTTCCTATCTTTCAAGGTATTCGCTTGACCCATCAGCCTAGCCCTTGGATTGGAGATTTTTCCTGGTGTCTCCTCACCCCACTAACAGACATTCCGACTCAAGAAGACCTCTATTTCAGACAGAGCAGTTACCGGGTCCAAGAAGCTGTCTTTCAGCCCCATTATTTAGCTCTCACCTCAGAGCGCTATCAAGTCCATACAGAGCTGACACCCAGCCTCTACGGGGCCATTCTCCGCTTTAGAGGGCCGTCTGCACTTTCACTGGCCATTCATTGCCCCAATGGACTAGCTGAAGTAGAATTCGGAGAAACGAATCTACATTTCTACATCCTAGACCAAAATCATACCGACCAACAAACCTATCCTTTCTATCTTCATGTCGAATTTGACCAAGCCATCACTCGCACTCACTGGCTAGGACAGGATTTGATCCTAGAATTTGACAGCCCTACCCTAGAAGCTCGATTAGGCACTTCCTTTATCAACCCTGAGTTGGCCGAATCTCACCTTCCTACAGCTAGCTTTGAAGAGATGAAAGAAAAAGCGAGCCGCAAATGGCAAGAGCTAATGGACCGA
Source organism: Streptococcus sp. 1171_SSPC (assembly GCF_001069335.1). NCBI lineage: Bacteria > Bacillati > Bacillota > Bacilli > Lactobacillales > Streptococcaceae > Streptococcus > Streptococcus sp. 1171_SSPC. The sequence goes on along the minus strand of NZ_JWAK01000031.1, from coordinate 6,640 downwards.
TTTGAAATTTTAGATACGGGCGGAGAGGATCGAACATTTTTCGATCACTGTCTCTACCGTAGTCTGCTCTTTCCTCAGACTTGTTATGAAGTAACCCCTGAGGGGAAAGCAGTCCATCGCGATTTCGCCCACAACCGCATTCAAGAAGGAAAATACTTCACGAGTTTGGGCTTCTGGGATCTCTTTCGGACCACCTTTCCTCTCTATAGCCTAGTCTATCCCGAGCTTTACCAGGAATTTCTCGAAGGCTTCCTCAGCCATTACCGAGATACCGGTTTCCTCCCTAAATGGCTAGCGCCGGACGAAAGAGGCATGATGCCTGGAACCCTCATTGATGGGGTCATTGCCGATGCCATTCAAAAAGGCCTAGCTCCCGACCTCCACACGGAGCTTTTTGAAGCCATGCTAGATACAGCTAGGAAGGAAGACCCAAATGGTCATTACGGTCGACGAGGAGCTAAAGAATACAAGGAATTAGGCTATCTATCCACTGACTATCACGAAAGCGTGAGTCACACCATTGACTTCTCCTATAGCGATTTTTGTATCGCCCAAACTGCCCAGCTACTTGGCAAGGAAGAGTTGGCCAAAGAATATGCCCAGTCTAGTCTTTCCTATCGAACCCTCTTTGATCCAGAAACAGGTTATATCCGGGCCAAAGATAAGAAGGGCCATTTCAGACCAGACTTTTCCCCCATCAGTTGGGGACGCGACTATGCAGAGTGCTCTGCCATTCAGGCAACCTTAGGCGCCCTTCACGACATCGAGGGCCTCAAGCAACTCTTTGGTGGAGAAGGAGGATTTACCCACTACTTAACTCGACTAGCCACTCAAGCACCGCATTACGAAGTGACGGGCTATGGCTACGAAATTCATGAAATGAGTGAGATGGCCCAAGCTCCTTTTGGACAAATTGCCATTTCAAACCAACCGAGTTTTCACATCCCCTATCTCTTCCGCTATAGCCAACACCCGGAATACACTAGCATCCTAATCCAGGCCCTTCGCAAGGAAGCCTTCCAGCCAAGCTTTCAAGCCTATCCAGGAGATGAAGATAATGGCAGCCTATCCTCCTGGTATATCTGGTCGGTTTTAGGACTCTATCCAACTTGTCCAGGCAAGCCAGTCTATGACCTAGGGATTCCCCTCTTCAAACACTTGCACCTCTTTCTCCCTCAAGAGAAAAAATGGCTGCATATCCATAGCACAGCTCACACAGCCCAAGCACACTTTCTTCAAGATGCTTCTCTTGATGGAAAAAAGGTCGACAGAGTGAGCCACCAAGACCTCTTGAAAGCGGAGAAGCTAGACTTCTACCTTTCTTGGCTCCCTAAAATCTAAAAAAGAATGAAGAGTAGGACACTCTTCATTCTTTTTCATTACACATATACTAGCTAATTCCCAACCTTATAGAGGAAAGAACCTTGTTCCGTAAAACTGTACATCCCAGTTCCGGTCCAGAGACGGTCCTTATTAACATCAGAATCATCATGGAAGATGACTTCTCCATTTTCGTCCGTTTGGTCATCAATCGTAAGCCCGGCAGGGATGAATTCCATCAAAAATCCTCCTGTAACTCCTCCGTAGACTCCTCCTGAAACAGTTCCATAATCCGTCAAGGAAAGACCATAAGACTCATATTCGTTAGAGACCAAACCATTTTGATCAAAGACGAGTTTATTCCCCTTATCATCTTTCCAGACACCAGCTACACTACTATAATCCCCTTGAGCGATTGCTTCAATATCCATCTTTGTTTTCTCTTTCTTATCACTCGAACTCTCAGCTTTCTTTGTTTCACTAGTAGCTGAGCTATCCTTCGATTGACGAACTGTACTTTCTTTACTTTCAGATCCTGTCTCCTGCTTTTTATCACCACAGGCTCCAAGGAAAAACAGTAGAGCAGAAATCAACAATAGCAAACGATACTTTTTCATCATGAATCTCCCCATATTCAATCTATTCTATAAGCCTAATTTTATCCTTTTTCTAGCAATTTGACAAGTTTCTGTTACTATCAAAAAAGGAACCAACTGGTTCCTTCTCTAATTGATTAATGGGCCAACATTTCCTGCGCAATTTCGAATCCGGATAGGTCACTTGGGTAGTAAGTAGGCCAATTTTCCAATTCCTTATAAAGAGCCTCTTGGCTTTCCCCACCGAAGAAAATATGGAAGTGAGCTGCCTTATTAGGAGCAATTTGATGGTCACTGAATTGAACATACTTGAATTCACCCGCATTCGGATCAGTTGCTTCAAAGAGATACCGCACTCCACGATTCCCTTTTGTATAGTTTAGCGTATGCTTCCCAGCATAGCGGTATTCGAACTTCTTCTCTTCGCCATTCTTATAGAAGGTCATGGTTTTGTCTGTAATGACAATCCGGTCGACATCTGTTTTATAACCTGTGGTGTAGTAGGCTTTATACTCTTCAACTGTTTTGGACTTGGTTAATTTAGCTTTGTAGTCAAAGACTTGATCCAAGGTTCCATCTTTTAGATAAGGATACACAGACTGCCAATCACCTACATAGTCTGAAAGAGTTCGGTCCTTAATAGCACTGTCCTCAAAGTAGCCATTGGCTACTGTTTTGGTGTCTTCTTCCTCTTCTGGAGCGATTTCTTTTCCAGCTTGAATTGTTGTTAACTCCAAAGATTTGAGGTTGGCTCCCATGATAGAGATGTAGTCTTCACCATCTTTCATCTGCTCATCTGTCAAGCTCTCTAATGGATTCAAAACAGCTAGATCCACACCGGTTTCAGCAGACAAGGTTTTCGATAAGGATTTAGAAGCATTTTCTTCAAAGTAGATGACCTTGATGTCATTCTTCTTGATGTACTCTGTCAATTCACTCAAGCGAGTCGCAGACGGTTCACTATCTGGTGACAAACCTGAAATAGAAACTTGATTCAAGCCATAGTCCAGGGCCAAATAACGGAAAGCTGCGTGTTGAGTAACAAAGTTTTTCTGTTTCGCTTCAGATAAGCTCTTCGTATAGCTGTCATCCAATTTTTTCAACTTGGCAATATAGGCATCCGCATTAGCTGTAAAGCTAGCCTTTTTATCTGGGTACTGTTTCACCAGTTGATCACGAATCGTTTCCACCATTTTAATGGCTCTCTGCGGAGAAAGCCAGACATGGGGATCGTACTCATGATGGTGTTCTTCCCCTCCCTCATGGTCATGCTCTTCTTCACCACCTGGTAAAAGCAGCATATTCTCCGTCGCTTTGACAACCTTGGTTTTCTTGCCATCCATTGATTTCAACAACTGAGGCACCCACGTTTCCATGTTCTCGTTCTCATAGACAAAGACATCTGACTCTTGGATCTTTGCGCGACCCTTGGCAGATAATTCAAAATCATGGGGTTCCGAACCAGACCCGATCAAGAGCTCCACATCTCCCTCGTCTCCAACGACTTGCTTAGTAAATTCATAGACAGGATAGAATGTCGTCATGACTTTCAATTTTCCTGACTGATTTTGACCACCACTACAAGCTACTAAAAGAAGACTACAAAAGGCTAACACCAGCCATGCAAGTTTTTTCATAAGATCACCTATTTTCTAAATTTAACAAAAAGATTTGAGAGCAAAAAGAAGGATACAAATAAGAGGGTAATGGTCGCACTAACCGGTGTATCCGGATAATAAGAAAGAATGAGACCACTGACCATCCCTACAAAACCAATGACCACTGCCAAAAGCATGACTGAACGGAAGGTTTTTCCTAGCTTTAAAGCAATACTAGCTGGCAAGACCATGATGGTAGATACCAACAAGGAACCCGCAGCCGGGATCATCAAGGCGATAGCCACCCCTGTCACAATATTAAACAAGATAGACATGAGACGCACGGGTAAACCATCTACATAAGCTGTATCCTCGTCAAACGTAAGAATATACATCGGACGAATAAAGAGAACCGTCAAACATAAAACAATCGCCGCTATGACAAACAGAGCTAGCACTTGCTCATCGGTAATGGTCAAGGTAGAACCAAATAGGTACTGGTCCAAACTCATGGAGCTTTTACCGCCACCCTTCATGATCACCAAAGCCAAGGCCAAGCCCGTCGACATGAGAATCGCTGTCCCTATTTCCATAAAATCTTTATAGACTGTTCGTAAGTACTCTAAAAATACAGCCGCTATAATCACCACAATGACTGTAGAAATAGTCGGGGAGAAACCAAGGAAAAGACCAAAAGCAACCCCTGATAGAGAAACGTGACTCAGCGTATCACTCATCAAGCTCTGGCGACGTAAAATCAAAAATACACCTAAGATAGGAGAGAAGAGACTCATAGCAACCATCGCCAACAAAGCCCGTTGCATAAAATCATACTGAAAGAGACTAAGCATGGTCCTCACCTCCATCTTTCTCATGGACATTAAAGCAACGCCATTGAGAATTTTGTTTTCTCACCAGGTGAATATTGCGATCTGCGTAATGACTCACCTCTTCAGGATCATGCGTAATCATCAAAACGGCCTTCCCATGATGATGGGCACTGTGGTGCATCAATTCATAAAACTCATCCTTACTACCAGCATCCATCCCAGTAGTCGGTTCATCCAAGACAAAAATATCTGGATCAGACGCAAACATTCGTGCAATGACAGCCCGTTGTTTCTGGCCACCGGATAGAGCCCCTAATGGTTTATCACGATGCTCTAACATCCCAACAGCAGATAAACTAGCTAAAATGTGCTCCTCATCATGATGATTTAACCGACGAAACCAACCCTTACGAGGATACCGCCCCGATTTCACAAACTCATAAACAGAACTGGGAAAGCCAGCATTAAAGCTTGCAATTTGTTGGGGAAGATAGGCAATTCGTAATTTTTTACCAGTTACATTTTCCTTAGCAATTTCAACAATCCCTACTTTTGGTTTTAAGATGCCAAGACTTGCCTTAATCAAAGTAGATTTGGCTGCGCCATTCTCACCAGTCAGCGTCACAAACTCCCCGCTGTCCAAGTAATAATTCACACCTTCTAGAACAGGCTCTCGATCATAATAAAATGAAAGATCTTTAACAGTGATATAACGCATTAACGAAGATCCTCCAATAAGCGGGATAAAAATTTAGAAATAACCATTTGTTCTTCTTGAGAGAATTCGCTCAAAACTTGATTATAAACAGCCAAAGTATGATCATGATGATGAGAATGTTCCTCAGCAACTGGACGCCCCAAATCTGTTAAACGGTACAAAACAATCCGAGCGTCTTTCTCATCTTTTAGAGCTTCTAACATCCCAAAAGAAAGTAATTGTTTAACAGCCTTAGTAACAGCAGCTTGACTAACATTCAACAATTTAGCAAGCTCAGAATTGGAATAATTATTCTTTGATAGTAACATTAAAATGTGTTCTTGCGTATTGGTTAAAGAAAAACCACTAGTACAAGAACCAATCAACACTTCATGCTGATTCTCAGAAATAAGTAAAATAGAATTTAAAAACTCATCGATCTGATTAGCGACTTTCATAGGAACTTCCTTTCTATTAACCAGTAAATACTTTACCGGTTAATTATAACACAGTAAAGGAAAATAGTCAAAGTATTTTCAGAAAACAATAAAAACAATTTTTAGTAACTGTTAAGTAACTCAGCGTTACAAATTGAACAAATAAAAGAAAAAGACAAGGTCCGAAAACCTTGTCTTTAGTACTATACCGGCGGCCGGGGTCGAACCGGCACGTCCTTGCGGACACTGGATTTTGAGTTCCATAACTACATTTTTTGAGCCTTATAACCTTGATTTAATAGGGGTTTAGGACTTTTGAATCTTGCAAAATAGACTCGTTTTTCAAATTTTAGTAACTTTTTGGTAACTGAAGATAAATCTCAATTTGGTTTATTTAGTCAGCCTTTTCCCAAAAGAGCGCAAATTGTATTGCCAAGTCTGCGATTCGGTCCTTACTATCTAAGTCCGAATGACTAGATAAGGTTCTGATATCCCATTTTTCTTCCGAGAGGTGGTCCGCAGCGTAGAAGAAATGGCAGAGTTCAAAGCCCCTAAAAGCTGCTAATGCCGCCACGGCAGAGCACTCCATATCGACGCAGATGGCTCCTGCTTCCTTTCGACGCTTCATCTTGTCGATGGTTTCCCGATAGGGAGCATCGGTTGTCCACACTTTTCCTGACTGATAAGAAACCTTGTGACTGTCCAGAAAAGCTTGGAAGAGAGGAAGGCTTTCCTTATTTACTTCCACTTCATCACTAGCCGGAAGATAGTGGTAGCTGGTCCCTTCGTCTCTAAGAGCTGCTGTTGGAATGATGATGGAGGTCGCCTCAATATCTTGGTCCAAAACCCCACAGGTCCCAAAGAGCACTAGTTTTTCCATCCCAAATTGAATCAAATCCTCTATAATCCCTACACAGGAAGCAGCCCCAACTGGTGCATTAAAGACAGCAATCTGTTGGTCTTCAATCGTAATCCCATAGACTAAGACTTCAAAGTTGGAAATGGAAGTTCTTGTAATGACCTCATGTTCATAATTTTCAAGGAGACGCGCAAAAGTTACTCTTGAAAAGCAAGAGATGACTACTTTGGGAAATCCTTCAATTGGTTCGTGTCGGTCTTGTGGGTTGATAATCGCCTGTCGATTGGCATCAAATTCTTCTAA
>NZ_JWAK01000030.1:0-5155 GCF_001069335.1 Streptococcus sp. 1171_SSPC | reverse complement strand
ATGGGAGTTAACGGGATCGAACCGCTGACCCTCTGCTTGTAAGGCAGATGCTCTCCCAGCTGAGCTAAACTCCCAAATGGTCGTTTAACTCAGCCAACGGTGAGAAACTGCGTTTCTCTTATCCGCCGATTGGAATCTCGATTGCCTCTCAATTCCAACTAAGCTAAACTCCCAAATGAGCCTAGTTTCCACTAGACTCAACCTTGCTAAGCGACTACCATATCTCACAGGGGGCAACCCCCAACTACTTCCGGCGTTCTAGGGCTTAACTTCTGTGTTCGGCATGGGTACAGGTGTATCTCCTAGGCTATCGTCACTTAACTCTGAATGATGAACATTCAAAATTGAATACCTATATTCTAACAAAAATCTAACCAGCTGTAAATATCCTCAGTTACTTTTTGGATAAGTCCTCGAGCTATTAGTATTAGTCCGCTCCATTGCTCACACAACTTCCACTCCTAACCTATCTACCTGATCTTCTCTCAGGGCTCTTACTAACATATAGTTATGGGAAATCTCATCTTGAGGTGGGTTTCACACTTAGATGCTTTCAGCGTTTATCCCTTCCCTACATAGCTACCCAGCGATGCCTCTGGCGAGACAACTGGTACACCAGCGGTAAGTCCACTCTGGTCCTCTCGTACTAGGAGCAGATCCTCTCAAATTTCCTACGCCCGCGACGGATAGGGACCGAACTGTCTCACGACGTTCTGAACCCAGCTCGCGTGCCGCTTTAATGGGCGAACAGCCCAACCCTTGGGACCGACTACAGCCCCAGGATGCGACGAGCCGACATCGAGGTGCCAAACCTCCCCGTCGATGTGAACTCTTGGGGGAGATAAGCCTGTTATCCCCAGGGTAGCTTTTATCCGTTGAGCGATGGCCCTTCCATACGGAACCACCGGATCACTAAGCCCGACTTTCGTCCCTGCTCGAGTTGTAGCTCTCGCAGTCAAGCTCCCTTATACCTTTACACTCTGCGAATGATTTCCAACCATTCTGAGGGAACCTTTGGGCGCCTCCGTTACCTTTTAGGAGGCGACCGCCCCAGTCAAACTGCCCGTCAGACACTGTCTCCGATAGGGATCACCTATCCGGGTTAGAGTGGCCATAACACAAGGGTAGTATCCCAACATCGCCTCCATCGAAACTGGCGTCCCGATCTCTATGGCTCCTACCTATCCTGTACATGTGGCACAGACACTCAATATCAAACTGCAGTAAAGCTCCATGGGGTCTTTCCGTCCTGTCGCGGGTAACCTGCATCTTCACAGGTACTAAAATTTCACCGAGTCTCTCGTTGAGACAGTGCCCAAATCATTACGCCTTTCGTGCGGGTCGGAACTTACCCGACAAGGAATTTCGCTACCTTAGGACCGTTATAGTTACGGCCGCCGTTTACTGGGGCTTCAATTCATACCTTCGCTTACGCTAAGCACTCCTCTTAACCTTCCAGCACCGGGCAGGCGTCACCCCCTATACATCATCTTACGATTTAGCAGAGAGCTGTGTTTTTGATAAACAGTTGCTTGGGCCTATTCACTGCGGCTGACCGAAGTCAGCACCCCTTCTCCCGAAGTTACGGGGTCATTTTGCCGAGTTCCTTAACGAGAGTTCTCTCGCTCACCTGAGGCTACTCGCCTCGACTACCTGTGTCGGTTTGCGGTACGGGTAGAGTATGTTTAACGCTAGAAGCTTTTCTTGGCAGTGTGACATCACTAACTTCGCTACTAAACTTCGCTCCCCATCACAGCTCAATGTTATAGAACTAAGCATTTAACTCAATTCACACCTCACTGCTTAGACGTGCACTTCCAATCGCACGCTTTAGTTAGCCTACTGCGTCCCTCCATCACTACATACTCTAGTACAGGAATATCAACCTGTTGTCCATCGGATACACCTTTCGGTCTCTCCTTAGGTCCCGACTAACCCAGGGCGGACGAGCCTTCCCCTGGAAACCTTAGTCTTACGGTGGACAGGATTCTCACCTGTCTTTCGCTACTCATACCGGCATTCTCACTTCTATGCGTTCCAGCACTCCTCACGGTATACCTTCTTCACACATAGAACGCTCTCCTACCATACCATTAAAGGTATCCACAGCTTCGGTAAATTGTTTTAGCCCCGGTACATTTTCGGCGCAGGGTCACTCGACTAGTGAGCTATTACGCACTCTTTGAATGAATAGCTGCTTCTAAGCTAACATCCTAGTTGTCTGTGCAACCCCACATCCTTTTCCACTTAACAATTATTTTGGGACCTTAGCTGGTGGTCTGGGCTGTTTCCCTTTCGACTACGGATCTTAGCACTCGCAGTCTGACTGCCGACCATAATTCATTGGCATTCGGAGTTTATCTGAGATTGGTAATCCGGGATGGACCCCTCACCCAAACAGTGCTCTACCTCCAAGAATCTTAATGTCGACGCTAGCCCTAAAGCTATTTCGGAGAGAACCAGCTATCTCCAAGTTCGTTTGGAATTTCTCCGCTACCCACAAGTCATCCAAGCACTTTTCAACGTGCCCTGGTTCGGTCCTCCAGTGCGTTTTACCGCACCTTCAACCTGCTCATGGGTAGGTCACATGGTTTCGGGTCTACGACATAATACTAAGACGCCCTATTCAGACTCGGTTTCCCTACGGCTCCGTCTCTTCAACTTAACCTCGCATCATATCGTAACTCGCCGGTTCATTCTACAAAAGGCACGCTCTCACCCATTAACGGGCTCGAACTTGTTGTAGGCACACGGTTTCAGGTTCTATTTCACTCCCCTCCCGGGGTGCTTTTCACCTTTCCCTCACGGTACTGGTTCACTATCGGTCACTAGGGAGTATTTAGGGTTGGGAGATGGTCCTCCCAGATTCCGACGAGATTCCACGTGTCTCGCCGTACTCAGGATACTGCTAGGTATAAAGACTATTTTAAATACGAGGCTATTACTCTCTTTGGCCTACCTTCCCAGGTAGTTCTTCTATAATCTTTAAGTCCACATTGCAGTCCTACAACCCCGAAGAGTAAACTCTTCGGTTTGCCCTCCTGCCGTTTCGCTCGCCGCTACTAAGGCAATCGCTTTTGCTTTCTCTTCCTGCAGCTACTTAGATGTTTCAGTTCACTGCGTCTTCCTCCTCATATCCTTAACAGATATGGGTAACAGGTATCACCTGCTGGGTTCCCCCATTCGGACATCCCCGGATCTAAGCTTACTTACAGCTCCCCGAGGCATTTCGTCGTTTGTCACGTCCTTCTTCGGCTCCTAGTGCCAAGGCATCCACCGTGCGCCCTTATTAACTTAACCTTATTAACCTAATTTCTTAAAAAATTAGAAAACTCATTAAATATTCACAGCGTTTTCGGTTTATTTTCTTGTTACTATTTGATATAGATATTCAATTTTCAATGTTCATCCTTGGTGATCTCTCACCAATGGAGCCTAGCGGGATCGAACCGCTGACCTCCTGCGTGCAAAGCAGGCGCTCTCCCAGCTGAGCTAAGGCCCCACAAGACCTCTCAAAACTAAACAAGACGAACGTGCAGGTTTCCTTATCCTTAGAAAGGAGGTGATCCAGCCGCACCTTCCGATACGGCTACCTTGTTACGACTTCACCCCAATCATCTATCCCACCTTAGGCGGCTGGCTCCTAAAAGGTTACCTCACCGACTTCGGGTGTTACAAACTCTCGTGGTGTGACGGGCGGTGTGTACAAGGCCCGGGAACGTATTCACCGCGGCGTGCTGATCCGCGATTACTAGCGATTCCGACTTCATGTAGGCGAGTTGCAGCCTACAATCCGAACTGAGACTGGCTTTAAGAGATTAGCTTGCCGTCACCGACTTGCGACTCGTTGTACCAGCCATTGTAGCACGTGTGTAGCCCAGGTCATAAGGGGCATGATGATTTGACGTCATCCCCACCTTCCTCCGGTTTATTACCGGCAGTCTCGCTAGAGTGCCCAACTGAATGATGGCAACTAACAATAGGGGTTGCGCTCGTTGCGGGACTTAACCCAACATCTCACGACACGAGCTGACGACAACCATGCACCACCTGTCACCTCTGTCCCGAAGGAAAGCTCTATCTCTAGAGCGGTCAGAGGGATGTCAAGACCTGGTAAGGTTCTTCGCGTTGCTTCGAATTAAACCACATGCTCCACCGCTTGTGCGGGCCCCCGTCAATTCCTTTGAGTTTCAACCTTGCGGTCGTACTCCCCAGGCGGAGTGCTTAATGCGTTAGCTGCGGCACTGAGTCCCGGAAAGGACCCAACACCTAGCACTCATCGTTTACGGCGTGGACTACCAGGGTATCTAATCCTGTTTGCTCCCCACGCTTTCGAGCCTCAGCGTCAGTTACAAGCCAGAGAGCCGCTTTCGCCACCGGTGTTCCTCCATATATCTACGCATTTCACCGCTACACATGGAATTCCACTCTCCCCTCTTGCACTCAAGTTAAACAGTTTCCAAAGCGTACTATGGTTAAGCCACAGCCTTTAACTTCAGACTTATCTAACCGCCTGCGCTCGCTTTACGCCCAATAAATCCGGATAACGCTCGGGACCTACGTATTACCGCGGCTGCTGGCACGTAGTTAGCCGTCCCTTTCTGGTAAGATACCGTCACAGTGTGAACTTTCCACTCTCACACTCGTTCTTCTCTTACAACAGAGCTTTACGATCCGAAAACCTTCTTCACTCACGCGGCGTTGCTCGGTCAGACTTCCGTCCATTGCCGAAGATTCCCTACTGCTGCCTCCCGTAGGAGTCTGGGCCGTGTCTCAGTCCCAGTGTGGCCGATCACCCTCTCAGGTCGGCTATGTATCGTCGCCTTGGTGAGCCGTTACCTCACCAACTAGCTAATACAACGCAGGTCCATCTGGTAGTGATGCAATTGCACCTTTCAAGCAGATATCATGCAACATCTACTGTTATGCGGTATTAGCTATCGTTTCCAATAGTTATCCCCCGCTACCAGGCAGGTTACCTACGCGTTACTCACCCGTTCGCAACTCATCCGGAAAGAGCAAGCTCCTTCCTTCAGCGTTCTACTTGCATGTATTAGGCACGCCGCCAGCGTTCATCCTGAGCCAGGATCAAACTCTCATTAAAATAATTGTTTGTCTTAAACTCATTCTGTCACTGACAGATTTATTGTTTTTT